>NZ_JAJNHH010000003.1:0-236900 GCF_022386955.1 Mammaliicoccus sp. A-M4 | reverse complement strand
CGGGGTGGCGGAACTGGCAGACGCACAGGACTTAAAATCCTGCGATAAGTGATTATCGTACCGGTTCGATTCCGGTCCTCGGCACCATTTTAATATGCGCCCGTAGCTCAATTGGATAGAGCGTTTGACTACGGATCAAGAGGCTAGGGGTTCGACTCCTCTCGGGCGCGTAATGACCAGTTAAGGTTACGGGAAGTAGCTCAGCTTGGTAGAGCACTTGGTTTGGGACCAAGGGGTCGCAGGTTCGAATCCTGTCTTCCCGACTCTTTAAAAGTTATATATTAAATGGGGGCTTAGCTCAGATGGGAGAGCGCCTGCTTTGCACGCAGGAGGTCAGCGGTTCGATCCCGCTAGTCTCCACCATTTAAAATTAATACATTACCATTATGGCGGCGTAGCTCAGCTGGCTAGAGCGTACGGTTCATACCCGTGAGGTCGGGGGTTCGATCCCCTCTGCCGCCATTAAAATTAAATATGTCATACATATTTTGATTTTGGACCTTTAGCTCAGTTGGTCAGAGCAAACGGCTCATAACCGTTGGGTCGCAGGTTCGAGTCCTGCAAGGTCCATACTTATATAGTGGAGGAATACCCAAGTTCGGCTGAAGGGATCGGTCTTGAAAACCGACAGGGGCTTAACGGCTCGCGGGGGTTCGAATCCCTCTTCCTCCGCCATTATATTTGTACACTAATTATTTATTATTAAAGCGGGATGGAGCAGTTCGGTAGCTCGTCGGGCTCATAACCCGAAGGTCGGTGGTTCAAATCCGCCTCCCGCAATTATTATTTTTAGGTCCCGTGGTGTAGCGGTTAACATGCCTGCCTGTCACGCAGGAGATCGCGGGTTCGATTCCCGTCGGGACCGCCATTTTTAAAAATTTAATGTATGGCTCAGTAGCTCAGTCGGTAGAGCAAAGGACTGAAAATCCTTGTGTCGGCGGTTCGATTCCGTCCTGAGCCATCTTTTAAAGTTTAAGCCGGCCTAGCTCAACTGGTAGAGCAACTGACTTGTAATCAGTAGGTTGGGGGTTCAAGTCCTCTGGCCGGCACCATCTATCGGAGGGATAGCGAAGTGGCTAAACGCGGCGGACTGTAAATCCGCTCCTTCGGGTTCGGCAGTTCGAATCTGCCTCCCTCCACCATTATTATTTATAGGGGTATAGTTCAACGGTAGAATAGAGGTCTCCAAAACCTTTGGTGTGGGTTCGATTCCTACTACCCCTGCCATGGCGGTTGTGGCGAAGTGGTTAACGCATCGGATTGTGGTTCCGACATTCGTGGGTTCGATTCCCATCAGCCGCCCTTATTTTTATTAATGGGCTATAGCCAAGCGGTAAGGCAACGGACTTTGACTCCGTCACTCGCTGGTTCGAATCCAGCTAGCCCAGTTGTTTGGCGGCATAGCCAAGTGGTAAGGCCGAGGTCTGCAAAACCTCTATTCACCGGTTCAAATCCGGTTGCCGCCTCCATTAATAAATATTGCGGGAGTATTTCAACTCTTAGAATACATTCCTTCCTGGAATGAGATATAGGTGCAAATCCTATCTTCCGCTCCAATTCCATTTTTCCTAAATGATTAATTATTAAAATGCGGGAGTATTTCAACTTTTAGAATACATTCCTTCCCGGAATGAGATATAGGTGCAAATCCTATCTTCCGCTCCATTATTTCTTCCATAGGGAAGATTTTTTTATAGGATAAAGTTATGCCGGCGTGGTGGAATTGGCAGACACGCGGGACTCAAAATCCCGTGTCCATTGCGGACGTGTCGGTTCGAGCCCGACCGCCGGTACTATATTGAAAGCCATAAACTTAGGTTTATGGCTTTTTTATTTTATATAATATTAAGAAGTTTAGGATAAATGTGAAAATACGATTGTTTAAAAAGATAAAGTCCTATATCATTAATACATATTTACATCTGGAGGAATACTATGGACAAACATTTCACTGCAAAAGAATTTTTTTCTAATATTTTAAATGGTATTGGTGTTGGTATCGTTATTGCTTTAATACCAAATGCTATTCTTGGCGTACTTTTTACATACTTAGCACAGTTTCATCCTATATTAGAAATGTTTAACCAAGCTTTACTGTTAATGCAGTTTGGTATGAGCTTTATAATAGGAGTGATTGTAGCAAATCAATTTAAATTCCAAGCTACTGATGCTGTTATGATTGGAGCTGCAGGATTGATTGGATCAGGTGCTGTTAAAATAGAGAATGGTACATATACATTTGCAAGTATTGGGGATGTAGTAAATTTAATCGTTGTATTGGTAATAAGTTGTTTCTTAATGATTAAATTAAAAGGAAAATTTGGTTCATTAGATATGCTTATATTACCAATTTTAGTTTCTGTTGTGAGTGGATTTATTGGCATGTTAACTTTGCCTTATGTAAGTACTGTAACTAAAGGTATTGGCAATTTAATTGGTCATTTTTCTACTTTAAATCCATTATTAATGTGTATCTTAATAGCAATTACATACTCTTTATTAATGGTAACACCTATTTCCTTAGTTGCTATTGCTACTGCTGTAGGATTAGAAGGTTTGAGCTCTGGCGCAGGTAATATGGGTATTGTAGCAGCTTGTATGACGTTCTTAATAGGATCATGGAAAGTTAATAATAGAGGCACAAATATTGTATTGATTGTTGGTGCAGCAAAACTAATGATACCAGTTTATTTCAAACATCCTATAATTGCAGTACCGTTACTGTTTAATGGATTAATTTGTGGACTATTAACTTACTTTGTTGGAATTAAAGGAACACCAATGTCTACAGGTTTTGGCTACACAGGTTTTGTCGGACCAGCTAATGCTATAAAATATATGGACGGACAGTTTATAGTTAACGTATTATTATTGTTATTAGCATACTTCATTATACCTTTAATAAGTGCATACATTATACACACACTATGTTTGAAAGTATTACCAAAATATCAAAAAAATATATTTGCTTTTAATAATAAAGCATAGAGAGAGGGCCAGAAACCTCATTTTGTTAAATAAGATTTCGTAGTCCATTTTTGAGCTAAGGATTTATGTCCTTGGCTTTTATTTATGTAAAAAAGAATAAGCCCTAAAACTACATATTATATTCTGAATAGTAAGAATATATTGAAAAATAGATTGTTTGTTTCTTTGTTTTCTTGTACAATTAATGATTATTCACAATATTGCATATTGAAAGGAAGTAAATGATGAAAATAAAATTATTTGATATAAGAGAAGACGAGAAAAATTTTGCTTATAACTGGGGGAAAGTGAATAATCATGAAATAGTATGTGTTGAAGAACATTTAACTTTAGATAATGTATCTTCATTAAAAGCATTTGATGCTATTAGTACTCAACAACTACATAAATATGATGATGATATATATGAGGCACTTAATAAGGTAGGAATTAAGCAAATAGCTGGCCGAACTGCAGGTTTTGATATGTTCAATAAAGAAGAAGCAGCTAAACATGATATTAAAATTACTAATATACCAGCATATAGTCCTAATGCCATAGCAGAGTTTGCGGTATGTAGAGCATTAGAATTAGTTCGTAACATTAATAAAATACATAAACGTGTTACTAATCAAGATTTTACATGGGATGAAAATGTTATTGCTAATGAATTAAGAAGTATGACCATACTTGTTATTGGAGTAGGTCGAATAGGAAAAGTTTCAGCTCAATTATTCAATGGATTTGGTGCAAAGGTTATAGGTTATGACCCTTATGACCAAAGTTGTGATAATGTTGAATTTTTTGATGACTTAAAAGAAGCTATATCTAAAGCGGACCTTATAACTCTGCATGTTCCTGCTAATGATGAAACAATGCATATGATCGATGAAGAAACGATAAGTTATATGAAAAATGGTGCATATTTAGTGAATACTTCAAGAGGTATTACAGTTGATACTAAAGCCTTATTGAAAGGATTAAATGAAGGAAAAATACATAGCGCTGCTTTAGATGTATATGAACATGAATTTGATTATTTTGCATATGATTATTCAAATAAATCTATTGAAGATGAAATATTAAAAGATTTATTGTCGCGTGATGATGTGTTAATTTCACCCCATATAGCATTTTATACAAAAACAGCTGTTCAGAATATGGTTGAGATATCACTTGATAGCGCACTTGAAGTAATAAACACAGGGAAAAGCTTAAACGAAATATAATGATAATCAAGTATGAGTGTTTGAACATTCATACTATTTTTTAAAAAACACTGTTGCATAAAATTACAATAATGCGTATAATAATGAATATTATTAATTCAGGAGGTTGGAACTGTGAAAAGAAATGTATTATTAAAAATTGTCTTCACCATCATTTGTTTATCACTTATGATTCCAAACATTAGTATAAGCCAAGCTAATGCAGCACAAACGGATCAATGGGAGAAAGCAAAAGAACGTGGAGAATTAAGAGTAGGATTATCAGCTGATTATGCACCATATGAATTCGAACATACTAAGGATGGTAATCGAGAATATGCCGGGATTGATATCGAGCTCGCTAAAAAAATAGCAAAAGATAACGATATAGAATTAAAAATTGTGAATATGCAATTTGATAGTTTACTCGGCGCATTAAAAACTGGAAAAATCGATATGATTATTTCTGGTATGGCACCAACTCCTGAAAGAAAAAAAGAAGTAGATTTTTCGGATTATTATATGGAAGTCAAACAAAGGATGATTGTCCAGAAAAAAGATAAAGACAAATTAAAAACGGTCGATGATTTTAAAGGTAAAATGATTGGTGTTCAAAAGCAAACGACTCAAGAAGAACTTGCAAAAACTGAAATGCCTGAATCACAACTTAGCTCTCTTACTAGGGTACCCGAAGTTATCATGTCACTTAATTCTGGAAAAATAGACGGAATGATTATAGAAGGTCCAGTTGCAGACGCTTATCTAGAGAAAAATCCTAATTTAACTTATTCTGATGTTGAATTTTCTGATGCCGATAAAACAACCGCGATTGCTTTACCGAAAAACTCGCCAGAATTAATGGATAGAGTAAACAAAAGCGTAAAAGATGTGAGAGATAATAATTTGATAAAGGATTATCAAGACAAAGCAACAGAAGCTATGTTTGATGATGGTTCATTCTTTAGTAAGTATGGTTCTTATTTCTTACATGGTATCGGTATTACAATTCTATTATCTTTCTTAGGTGTAGTAGCAGGTGCAATTATTGGTTGCGTATTAGCACTAATGAAATTAGGTAATAGCAAAATACTTAAGTCTATCGCTTCAGTGTACATAGAATTTATTAGAGGTACACCTTTACTTGTACAAGTATTTCTAGTGTACTTCGGTACAACCGCAGTACTCGGACTCGATTTATCAGCACTTATTTGCGGTATTATCGCATTAATCATTAATTGTAGTGCTTATATTGCAGAGATAATAAGAGCAGGTATTAATGCTGTAGATAATGGACAAATGGAAGCAGCTAGGTCATTAGGATTAAATAGAACTCAAGCGATGAAGCAAGTAATTATGCCACAAGCTATTAAAAATATTTTACCTGCTTTAGGTAATGAATTTGTAACTGTTATTAAAGAATCATCAATTGTATCTGTAATAGGTGTAAGCGAACTGATGTTTAATGCACAAGTAGTACAAGGTGCTTCGTTCGATCCATTTACACCGTTACTAGTCGCAGCGGTATTATACTTCATATTAACCTTTACATTATCAAGAGTAATGTATTTCGCTGAAAGGAGGTTCAGTGTAAGTGATTAAAGTTAACGATTTACACAAAACATTTGGAAAAAACGAAGTATTAAAAGGCATTAATTTAAATATTAAACAAGGTGAAGTTGTTGCTATTATTGGACCTTCAGGAAGCGGTAAAAGTACGCTTTTAAGATGTTTGAACTTATTAGAAGAACCAACCTCAGGACAGATATTATTTAAAAATAATGATTTAACGAATGCTAAAGGGACAAAGTTAGACCAATTAAGACAAAAAATGGGGATGGTTTTCCAAGGATTTAATTTATTCCCACATAAAAAAGTAATAGAAAACGTCACTTTAACACCATTAACATTAAAAAAAGGAAGCAAAAAAGAATTAGATGACCAAGCCATCCAATTATTAAATAAAGTTGGACTAGAAGATAAATATAATGTTTACCCGTCTAAACTATCAGGCGGACAAAAACAACGTGTTGCAATAGCACGTGCGCTTGCAATGAATCCTCAAGTTATATTATTTGATGAACCAACTTCGGCATTAGACCCCGAAGTTGTAGGTGAAGTATTGAGTGTTATGAAAGATTTGGCTAAAGAAGGTATGACTATGGTAGTGGTGACGCACGAAATGGGATTTGCTAAAAATGTAAGTGATCACGTTATATTTATGGACGAAGGAATAGTACAAGAAGAAGGCACTCCCGAACAAATATTTGATAATCCTCAAAATGATAGAACAAAACAATTTTTGTCAAAAGTTTTATAATACAAATATAAAAAAGAGGTGTCGTAATGATTGAAATTGGAATTGTCGGCGGAAGTGGATACGGAGCAGTGGAATTAATTAGATTATTAAATCAACATAAAGAAGTTGAAATTAAATATATATTTTCACATTCTAAATCAGGAGAAGCGATAAAAAACACGTATCCTCATTTACAAAACAGTATTCAGGCAGAATTCTCAAGCTTAGATGTAAAAGATGTAGAATGTGATTTAATATTTTTTGCAACTCCCTCAAATGTTAGTAAACATTTTATCCCTGACTTAATCGAAAGAGACATTAAAGTAATTGATTTATCAGGTGATTTTAGATTAAAAGATCCAAATGTATATAAATCATTTTATGGAGAACAACCAGCCAAACAATCTATATTGAATCAAGCATTTTACAGTTTACCCGAATGGTCAGAGGTAAATGAAAATAACCAAATTATCGCAAACCCCGGCTGTTTTCCTACATCTATTTTATTAGCATTACATCCGCTAATAACTGATGAGTTAATTAAACTTGATTCTATTATTATTGATGCAAAGACTGGTGTATCAGGAGCTGGTCGAAGTTTAAGTCAAAATGTTCATTATGGTGAAATGAATGAAAATTTATCAGCATATAAATTAGGTGGACATAAACATATACCAGAGATAGAACAATATCTCACGAATCTTTCTAATACCGAAGTTAATGTAACTTTCACACCACACCTTGTGCCAATGACAAGAGGTATATTATCAACCATTTATATTGATTTAACAAAAGATTACACAGAAGAAAGTCTACATGCTTTATACAAAGATATGTATAAAGATAAGCCTTTTGTAAGGATTAGAGATTTAGGAGATTTTCCCAAAACTAAAGAAGTTCTTGGGAGTAACTATTGTGATATAGGAATTTATGTAGATGAAAAACGAAATAAAGCTATTATTGTTTCAGTAATTGATAACCTTGTAAAAGGTGCTAGTGGACAAGCAATTCAAAATTTAAATAAACTATATAACTTTGATGAGATGGAAGGTTTAGATTTATTACCAATATACCCATAGAGTGGAGGAATTTGATGATTGAAGAAACTAAGCAAGTTATAGACTCTGAAATAACGATTTTGCAAGACGGGGATGTCGCATCTCCTAATGGTTACACAGCAGGTGGAATACATGTTGGATTACGTCGAGCAAAGAAAGATTTTGGTTGGTTATATTCATCAAATCCTGCTCAATGCGCAGCAGTATATACTCAAAATGCGTTTAAAGCTGCACCTTTACAAGTTACACAAGCAAGTTTAAATGTTTCAAAACAATTATCAGCAGTGGTTATTAACTCAGCAATAGCTAATGCTTGTACAGGTGAACGTGGTTTAAGGGATGCAATACAAACAAAAAAATGGATTTCTGAAAAACTTCAACTTCCAGAACATGAAATAGCTGTCGCATCTACAGGTTTAATCGGAGAATTTTTACCTATGGATAAAATTAAATACGGCGTTGAACATATAGATATTGAAGGTGCAACTTGTTCTAAAGATTTTAATGAATCTATTTTAACAACTGATAAAGAAACGAAGCATATCGCTGTTCAAGTAACCATAGATGGTGAAGTTATAACTGTAGGTGGATCTAGTAAAGGTTCAGGGATGATAAATCCTAATATGGCGACAATGTTAGGGTTTATGACGACAGATGCTAACGTACAAGCTGAGGATTTAGAGGACATATTAAAGCCTACAGTAGATGATACCTTTAACATGATTACTGTAGATGGTGACACGAGTACAAACGATATGGTGTTACTTCTAGCTAATGGAATGGTAGGTAAACAACAGTTAACTAAAGAACATCCTGAATGGCATAAATTTGTTGAAGCGGTTCGCTATGTTTGTGAGCATCTTGCAAAAAGCATTGCCCAAGATGGTGAAGGTGCTACAAAACTAATAAAAGTTGAAGTTGAAGGTGCAATTTCAAAAGAAAAAAATAATGCTATAGCCAAAACAATCGTTGGCTCTAGTTTAGTTAAAACAGCTATTCATGGTGGCGACCCTAATTTCGGAAGATTTATAACAGCAATTGGATATGCAGACAATACAATTTCACCAAATAATGTGGACGTGTGGCTTTGTGATCATTTGATTGTGAAACAAGGTATGCCAGTTCCATTTGATGCATTAGACCTTAAAGCAAATATGGAACAGGACACTATTGTTATTAAAGCTAAAGTTGGTAACGGCTTATTTAAATCTACAGCATTTGGTTGTGATTTATCATACGAATATGTGCGTATTAATGCTTTATATAGCACCTAATAAGGAGTTTTTAAAATGAAGTATGCAGTAATTAAAATAGGCGGTAGCATATTAAGTGACCTTTGCGATACGATTATAGAAGATATACATGCTTTAAGAAAAGATAATTACACACCTATTATTGTTCATGGTGGAGGACCATTTATTAAAAAACAGCTCAATAGATTAGGGGTTGAAAGTAAGTTTTTAGATGGTTTACGTGTTACTGATGAACAAACTTTGCTTCAAACTGTAAATACATTGATAGGTGAAGTCAATCCAAAAATTGTACATCAAGTGAACCGTAAAGAAACATTAGCTATAGGATTAAACGGAATAGATCTTAACTTATTTGAGATTGAACCTATAAATGAAAAGTATGGATACGTTGCAGAATGTCTCTCAGTAAACAAACCAGTTTTAGCAGATATATGTAAGTTAGCTATACCTGTAATAGCACCGATTGGTATTAATCATGAAAATGGTCAAAAATATAATATTAATGCAGATAGTTTAGCATATAAAATAGCGAGCGAAATGAATGCAGATTTATTTTTAGTAAGTGATATTCCTGGTGTATTAATAGAGGATGAAGTTAAATCTGAATTAAGCATACAAGAAATTAATACTTATATTGAAACTACTGAAATATATGGAGGCATGATACCAAAGGTGAGTGGTGCTGTATCGGCTATTAAAGATGGATGTAGTAGTGTTAAAATTATTCCAGGCACAGTTAAACACGCTTTAATAAATAGTTCTAATTCAAATTCAATTGGTACTACAATTATTTCTTAAGTTATTTACTACAAAAAAATTAAAAATAAATGCTAAAATAAGTCCAAGACATAAATATTTGTCTCGGACTTATTTTTAATTTTGTTTCATAAAAGATATGCAATTTTTAAGAATTAAATATGTTAAAATATATAGGCATGTTTGATAGTGAGGTGAGTAAATTTGAATTTAGATCAATTAAAACAAGAAGTGATAGATTATGCGCATTCAATAGGAATAGATAGCATTGGGTTTACAACTGCAGATCCTTTTGATGAGTTAAAAAAGAAACTAGCAGATTACCATAACAAAGGTTATGCTTCTGGGTTTGAAGAAAGTGATATAGCTTTAAGAACAGAACCAAAATTATCACTGCCTTCAGCACGTTCGATTATCGCTATCGCAGTAGGTTATCCTAACAAATTAAAAGGCGCTCCAAAAAGTGTGCGTGGTGATAGAAGAGGTATGTTTGCGAGAGCTTCTTGGGGACAAGACTATCATACAATTATGAGAAATCGATTAGATAAACTTGGAGAATTTTTAAAAGAAAAAGTACCAGATGTTGAAATCCAATCAATGGTAGATACAGGTGTATTATCTGACAGAGCTGTTGCTGAAAGAGCGGGACTTGGTTTTGCAGGTAAAAATGGTTTCATAATTAATGAGGATTTAGGGACTTGGACTTATTTAGGAGAAATGCTTGTGAGCATTCCGTTTAAGCCCGATGATCCAGTGATAGATAGTTGCGGAGATTGTAATATATGTGTAGACAGATGTCCTACAGGTGCACTAGTAGGTAATGGTCAATTAAACAGTCAAAAATGTATAAGCTTCTTAACACAGACTAAAGGATACTTAAAGGACGAGTATCGATATAAGATAGGAAATCGTCTTTATGGCTGTGATACATGCCAACAAGTGTGCCCAAGAAATAGAGGTATAAACACTCAACATGATGATATCGTGCTAGAACCTGAAATTTTGAAGCCGAGATTAGTACCGTTATTAAAGATGTCTAATAAAGAATTTAAAAATACTTATGGACATATAGCTGGTGCATGGAGAGGTAAGAAGCCTATTCAAAGAAATGCGATTGTTGCATTGGTACATTTTAACGAAGAAAGTGCTATACCTGAATTGAAAGATGTTGCTTTAACAGACCCTAGACCAATGATTAGAGCTACTGCTTATTGGGCGATTGGCCAAATTCAAGGGGAAGAGGCAAGAACCTTTATTATGTCGCATTATGAACATGAAATTGAAGAAGTACAAGAAGAAATGATTAAAGGATTAGAAATGAGGAGACAATAAATTATGACGAACCACGTAGTTTTATATCAACCAGAAATACCAGCTAATACAGGAAACATTGCACGTAGTTGTGCTGCTACAGACACACATTTACATTTAATTAAACCATTAGGATTTAGCACTGACGATAAGATGTTGAGAAGAGCAGGATTAGATTATTGGAAATTCGTTAACATCACTTATTACGATAGCATTGAAGAGTTTTTTGAAAAAACAGAAGGTGGTCACTATTATTTATTAACTAAATTCGGTACACAGCCGCATACTGATTTTGATTACAGCAATACTGATGAAGATCATTACTTTGTGTTTGGTAGAGAAACAAGTGGTTTACCTGATTGGGTTAAAGAAAAATATAAAGAAACAGCTTTAAGAATACCTATGAATGATAATGTAAGAGCTTTAAATCTATCTAATACAGCAGCTATATTAATTTATGAAGCATTAAGACAACAAGATTATCCAAATTTAAAATAAAAAAAACTGAGGCCGTAGGGGTCTCAGTTATTGATTATTTTGTTTTAAAGATTCAAGCTCTTTGTTTAAATCTTCTTCTTTAAGTCCATAGTCTTTAGAATCACGACCAGCTGTTAACATTGAAGTAAGAAACGCTACACCAACCATGCAGATTAGTAATGTATTCATTTAATTAGCCCCCCAGTAATGTTATGTTATCTTTATTATATACGAATTAGGTGAATATTTAAATATAATTTTTAAGGAGACTTTAAAATGGGACATTATATTTTAGATAATGCAGTAATTTATACTGAACAAGGAAAAATAGAAAATGGTTATATTGAAATACAGGATGGATATATACAAGATATACAAGAAGGTTCATATAGCGGCAATTTAGAAGTTGTTGATGTAAATGGTCAACATATTATTCCAGGCTTTATTGACATACATATACACGGGGGATATGGTCAGGATGCAATGGATGCAACACCGGAAACATTGAATATACTATCTGAAAATCTTTTATCAGAAGGAACAACAAGTTTCTTAGCGACTACAATGACACAATCATCAGAAGCAATTAATAAAGCGTTAAAAAATGTAGCAGAGTATAAGCCTTTAGATGATAAACGCGCAGAAATATTAGGAGTACATTTAGAAGGTCCATTTATTTCTGAGCATAAAGTTGGTGCGCAAAATCCTAAATATGTAGCAAGACCTTCAGTTGCAAAGTTTGAAGCATTTCAATCAGTAGCTAAAGATAAAATAAAAATTATAACAATAGCTCCGGAAGTAGAAGGTGCTAAAGAAACAATACAGGCACTTAATGATAAAGTGATTTTTTCTGCTGGTCATACGATTACGGATTATGATGGTATAGAAGAAGCAGTTGATAATGGCTTACAGCATATTACTCATTTATATAATGCTCAAACTACATTTACTCACAGAGAGCCGGGCGTTTTTGGAGCTGCATTGACAGATGAAAGGTTAACGACAGAAGTTATTGTAGACGGTGTACATTCACATCCAGCGTCCGTTAAATTAGCTTATTTATCGAAAGGCAACAAAAATTTCTGCGTGATTACTGATGCAATGAGAGCAAAAGGTATGAAAGATGGAGAATATGATTTAGGTGGACAAAATGTTCACGTGAAAGATCATGAGGCGCGATTAGAAAATGGTTCATTAGCTGGAAGTATTTTACTCATGAATAAAGGATTGAAAAATTTGATGAACTACGCAAATATCCCGTTAGAAGAAGCTTGGAGAACAACTAGTTTAAATCAAGCTATACGATTAAACGTAGAAGATAGGCTAGGTTCAATCAAAAAAGGTAAACAAGCAGACCTTGTTATAGTTGATTCAGAAATAAATGTTTTAACAACGATTAAAAAAGGGTATATTATAGATAATGAACAATGATTATTGACATGATAATAGATAAGTTGAAATGAGGAGTGGAGAAAATGGCTTTAAATTTTAAAGTATTCGAAACAAAAAGTATAGCTGCACGTTATGCCGCTGATATTGTACGTAAACAATTTAATGGTGACAGTACATCAGTAGTAGGCGTACATCTAAATGACGAAAACACAACATTTTTTGATGAGTTATTCGATAATGTAAAAAAGAGTCCAGTTAATTTTAGTCAAATTCATGTTTTAGATTTTGACGATAAAGAAGACTATTACACTGAATTAGGTGTTCCTAGTAAGCAAGTCATAAAAACTGATGTTGGTGGCGATGTTGAATCAGTGATTAAAGATAAAGTAAATACTGATAAGAAGAAAAATAAATTAATGTTAAATGTTTTAACATTAACTGACGATAGTAGAATCGGTTTAGATTATGATTCTTCGATACATCCTGCTCGCGAAGTCGTATTACTTGTTACGGGTAAAGAAAAAGCTAAAGCAGTAAAACAATTATATGAAGAACCTGCTAATGGTTCTGTTGATTCAGCAAAATTAAAACAACATAGAATGGTTACTGTTGTACTAGATAATGAAGCGGCGCAAGGTCTACCTGAAGATGTAAGATCTTACTTCTCAATTCAATTTTCGTAAGAAGGTGAACAATTTGGATAAACACATTGATCATAATGAAAATGAAGAAGAAAATGAAATGGTTCAAGATTTAGAAGACGTCAAAGAACTAGGTAAAGAGATGGAACAAATCTCTGAACAAAATGACGAAGAAAAAGAAGAAGAAAAATAATTTAGTGTTGATATATCTTCAAACATTTCAAAAAAGGATTTATGCATGAGAACTTAGTGCGTAAATTCTTTTTTTATTTTAAAAATATCAAATATCAAAATCTTTATTTGTAAAAAATTGAATTATGCACTTTTACGATTGTATATTGTTTACAAATTTGAATTATCAGACTACTAACAGTTTTATTCATTATATTTATAGGCTATAATAAAGGTGAAGTTAAATTGATTTAAACATGTAATAAAGGGGAGTAATGTAAATGGATTACAGAATTGAACATGATACTTTTGGTGAAATAAAAGTACCGAGTGACAAGTTTTGGAAAGCACAAACACAAAGAAGTAAACAAAATTTCCCAGTTGGTAAGGAACAAATGCCAATTGAAGTAATATACGGATTCGCTCATTTGAAAAGAGCGGCAGCTATTGCTAATCATGAACTAGGTAAGCTATCAGATGATAAGAAAGATGCTATCGTATATGCTACTGATGAAATTTTAAAAGGTAACTTAGATGAACATTTTCCATTAGTTGTATGGCAAACAGGTAGTGGTACACAAAGTAATATGAACGTTAACGAAGTTGTTAGTTACGTTGCAAACAACTATTTAGAAGAAAAAGGTTCAGAGGAAAATGTACATCCAAATGACCACGTCAACATGTCTCAAAGTTCGAATGATACATATCCAACTGCGATGCATGTGGCATTATATCATGAAATAGAATCAAAATTATTACCTGCATTAAGTAAGTTAAGAGATACATTTAAAGAGAAAGAAACTTCTTTCGAAGACATTATTAAAATAGGTAGAACGCATCTTCAAGATGCAACACCATTAACTTTAGGACAAGAAGTAAGCGGTTGGAGATACATGTTGGATAAATGTGAATCTTTATTAAATGAATCTAAAGGTCAGCTACTTAACTTAGCAATAGGCGGTACAGCAGTAGGTACTGGTATAAATGCTCATCCTGAATTTGGAGATAAAGTTGCGAAACAAATTGCTGAACAATTAGGTTATCCATTTGTTTCTTCTGAAAATAAATTCCATGCTTTAACAGCTCATGATGAAGTTGTTTATGTACATGGTGCACTTAAAGCATTAGCTAGTGATTTAATGAAGATAGCGAATGATGTAAGATGGTTATCTTCAGGTCCTAGAGCAGGTCTAGCGGAAATTTCAATCCCTGAAAACGAACCTGGATCTTCAATTATGCCGGGTAAAGTAAACCCAACGCAATGTGAAATGCTAACAATGGTATCAGTTCAGGTAATGGGTAACGATACTACGGTTGGAATAGCAGCATCACAAGGTAATTTTGAATTAAACGTATTCAAACCTGTAATATTATACAATACATTACAATCAATTTATTTATTAGCAGATGGTATGGAAACATTCAATGATAACTGTGCAATAGGTATTGAGCCTATTGATGAAAATATTGATAAATATTTAAATCAATCATTAATGTTAGTTACTGCTTTAAATCCACATATTGGATATGAAAATGCAGCTTCAATAGCTAAAAATGCTCATAAAAATGGTTTAACATTGAAAGAATCTGCAGTACAGTCTGGTCTATTAACAGAAGAACAATTTGACGAATGGATCAAACCAGAAGACATGATAAGCTCTAAAGAATAATAGCAGCTATTAGAAATATAAAGAAGTCAAAAAGGTGCTATAGGCACCTTTTTGCATATCAAAAGATACACTCGGAGGTATATATGAAGAGAATAGGTTTAATTGACATCGGTTCAAATACTATTAGACTCGTTATTTTTGAATGTTCAGATGAAACAGGATTAAATGAATTACAAAACATTAAAACCCCAGCTAGATTAAGTCAATATTTAACAGAAGATAAAGTTATGACTGAAGAAGGTATCGAAATATTAAGTGAAACATTATATAGTTTCAAAAAAGTTGCTATGAAGTTCAATGTAGATGAATTAGTTCCTGCAGCCACTGCAGCTGTTAGACAATCGAATAATTTAAATGAGATTAAAGAAAAAGTAAAAACTAAAACAGGTTTAGATATAGAAGTCATTCCTGATGAAGATGAAGCATTTTATGGTTTCTTTGCAGCTACTCATACGCTTAATATTCAAAATGGAATCACCGTAGATATCGGTGGTGGTTCAACAGAAATTACACATTTTGAAAATAAAAAACTAATGAATGCAGTAAGTTTCCCATTTGGAGTTGTAACGCTACAAAAAATGTTCTTTGAAGGAAAAAATCATAACGATAAGAACGCTATAAAAAAATGTGAAAAATATGTTAAAGATCAATTTGAATCAGAAAAATGGATTAAAAATAAAGAATTACCAATTATAGGTATCGGTGGTTCTGCACGAAATAATGCGAGAATTCATCAATCTTTACATAATTATCCGATAGCAGGTGTTCATGGTTATGACATGAATAAAAAAGGTTTAGAAGAAGTGTTTGATGTATTGAAAAAATCAGACAAAAACGATTTGAAAGATTTAGATGGATTAAGTAGAGATAGAGTAGATATTATTATGCCAAGTTCAATTGTATTTAATACATTATTCGAGGTTGTAGATGCAACAGAATTTAGTTTCTCTAGAAAAGGTTTAAGAGAAGGACTTGTTATGACCATATTAAAAGAAGATTTTTCCAAAGCTTTTAATAAAGATAATGTGGCCACTGATGCACTTAAATATTTAGCAAATGAGTACAATATTAATCCTTCTAATGGACGACAACGGGTAAAACTTGCAGAAACTCTACTAAATAAAGTAATGGAAATAAATGATATTACTATTTCTGAAAGTGATAAATCATTATTTAAAGATGCTGCTTATTTATACTATTTAGGTTCATTTATTGATGCAGATTCCAGTTCTCAACACACATATTATATAATCGCAAATAGTAGTATCAATGGATTGTCACATAAAGAGAGAGTGAAATTAGCTTTATTAGCAAGTTTTAAAAATAAAACTTTATTAAAATTTTATGCAAAAGAAACTAATTGGTTCAAAACTAATGAGATAGATCAAATACAGAAGCTAGGCGGTTTAATTAAATTTGCTCATGCACTTAATGTATCAAATACAGACTGTGTTGATTCATTAACATTGACAGAATCTAAAGATGAATATGTACTAGAAGTACAATATGTAACAGATCCAATAGCGGAGCAATATCAATCTGAAAGACAGAAGAAACATATAGAAAAATTATTACCAAAAAAACTTAATATAAAATTTACTCAAGATTAATGTTTATACGTTTTAATAGAACAGTACTAACTTTTTAAACGATGCAAATTTGTAAAGGGTGTGGTAATTATGGGAGAACAAGCTAAACAATATAATCTAGATAATTCAAAATACTATAATAACAGAGAACTTAGTTGGTTAGACTTTAATTACCGTGTTCTTGAAGAAGCATTTGATTCTAATAATCCATTACTTGAACAATTAAAATTTATAGCAATTCACAGTTCTAATTTAGATGAGTTCTTTATGGTGAGAGTGGCCGGGTTAAAAGACCAAATTAAAATGAACTTTAATGAACCTGAGAACAAAGCGCAATTAACACCTAAAGAACAACTTATTTGTATTGAAGAAAAAAATAGAATCAATGTCGATTTGCAATATAAAAGATTTAATGAATTAAAAGAAAAATTAAAAACTTATAATATTTATATTACTCAACCAGAAAGGTTACCAGACATTCTAATTAAACAATTACACGCTCAATTCAACTCAGAAATACTGCCAACTTTATCACCATTAGGCATTGATGCATATAGACCATTACCCAAATTAAATAATAAAATGCTTAATTTATTTGTGGATATAAAACTAGATGATGGAGAAATCAGATCAGCAATTGTACCCGTTCCAGTTCTATTGGACAGAATTATTAAACTTGAACACGAAGGTAAAAAATATATTGTATTTCTTGAAGATGTGATTTCTTTATTCATCGAACAATTATTCAATGGTTATGAAGTCATTAATACTTATACTTTTAGAGTTACAAGAAATGCAGATTTAACGATACATGAAGATGGTGCGGAAGATTTACTTATTGAAATTGAAAGATTTTTAAAAGAAAGAAAAAGTGGTGTGGCTGTCCGATTAGAAATTGACAGTAGACATATTGATTCTGAAGTAAAAAGTATATTTCTCATGAATGAGTTTGAAATAGATAATCATGATATATACAGGGTAAATGGGCCTGTAGATTTAACTGTTTTATTTTCGTTAGTTAGTCAATTGGAGGATTTGTTACCGAATGAATTATTCAAACCACATACGCCTCAAATTCCTGCGTCTTTAAATAAAAATAATATATATGAGTTAGCATTAGAAAAAGATATATTCTTCCATCACCCATACGAATCATTTAAACCAATTGTAGAGTTTATTAAAGAAGCTTCTGAAGACCCTGATACACTTGCCATTAAACAAACACTTTACCGTGTAAGTAGTGATTCACCTATTATTCAAGCGTTGAAAAATGCTGCAGAAAATGGTAAACAGGTTACTGTATTAGTAGAATTAAAAGCAAGGTTTGACGAAGAAAATAATGTGCAGTGGGCTAAAATGCTAGAAGATGCAGGTTGTAATGTTATTTATGGAATGACATTTTTAAAGACACATAGTAAAATTACTCTCGTGATAAAGCGTGTTAACGGTAAAGTTATGCCGTTTGTACATTTAGGAACAGGTAACTATAATGATAAAACTGCAAAATTATATACAGACATGGGCATCATTACTACTAATCCAGATATAGGAGAAGATGCGATTAATTTCTTTAATTATTTAAGTGGTTATTCATTAAAGCCAAATTATAATGAGCTGATTGTAGCGCCATTTGAAATAAGAGATGTATTTGTTGATCACATAGATCAAGAAATTGAAGCTCATAAAGAACATGGTAATGGACTTATTATTGCTAAGATGAATTCTTTAACAGATAAAAAGGTCATAAAGAAATTATTTGAAGCTTCTCAAAATGGAGTGAAAATTAAACTGATAATTCGTGGTATCTGTTGTTTAAAGCCAGGTATACAAGGTGTAAGTGAAAATATAGAAGTAATTAGCATTGTGGGGAGATATCTAGAACATTCTAGAATATATTATTTTTATCATAACGGTGAAGAAAAAATGTACTTATCATCAGCAGATATGATGACAAGAAATATGATAAAACGAGTTGAAATTTTATTTCCAATTTTAGATGAAAGCATCGTTAAAAGATTAAAAGACTATTTGAATTTACAACTTGATGATGGACTGAAGGGAAGGATCCAAGATTCAAATGGAAAGTATCATTACAATGATGCTGGAAACAAACAAGCTAGTTCTCAACAAATATTGATGGAAGAAGCAATTCTTAAGGCTAAACAATTACAGCAAAGTGAAATTAAAATAGGAAAACCAATAAGAAGTAAAAAATCTAATTTATTTAATAAATTCAAACGAAGGTTTAAAAGATAAATAATTATAAGTAATGTATCCTTGAAAACATATAATTAGAGTCTGGGACATAAAATAATTGTCCCAGACTCTCTTTTTGTATTGGCAGTAGCTGACTGGTATGAAAATGCGCTTATATCAAGCTTTTTTCATATCTAGTCATCCTTGTCGGGGTGGGACTACGAAATCTTTTTAATAAAATGAGATTTCTGTCCCACCCCCTAATTCATTTTATATTTTAATCTTCAAGCGTAACTGAAACGAATTCATCTTTAAATGGATGTTCAAATTCAATTTTGTAACTGTGCAGTTTCAATTGTCTCAGTTTACTATTGTTATAAAGTGGATCTCCAACTACTGGATGACCAATCTCTGCTAAGTGTACACGGATTTGGTGTGTTCTACCTGTGTCTAATTTTAGTTCGACTTCTGCTGTGTGCTCATCAAGCATATGACTTTCAAGAATATGTGTTACAGCGCGCTGACCAGTAGGTGATACGCGACGTTTATTAGGGTGAAACTTATCTTTACCGATAGGCATATCGATTGTTTGTGGTTTCAAAGGCAATAAACTATCTACTTGTGCTTTATAAGTACGCGTAATTTGTCTATCTTCTAGCATACGATCCAATATTTTTTTAGCAATAGGATGTTTTGCTACTAGTAATAACCCAACTGTTTCCTGATCTAATCTGTGCACGGGCTCTACATAATCAGAATCTATAGTATAAATAGCATGGTTCATTAAAGTATTTGCTTCTTGTAAATCGTTAGGATGAGTTTTAACGCCTTTAGGTTTTACAACGATTGCAAAATATTCATCTTCATATTTAACTTCAGCAAGACGATAGCTTGATACATACTGACTTGTTTCATTTAAGACAGGAATATGAAGTTTATCTCCTTTTGACACATGACTACGTAACGTGCTTGGTTCGTTATTAAGTGTTATTTCTTTAGACATTCTCAATAAATGTAATTCTTTCTTAGGTAATTGCAAAGATTTAAACATTTCTTCTATTGTTTGTCCTTCGTATTTCGATGGTATTATTATTTTCATGATATCCTCCAAGAATATTTAGCTTAAAATCGGAAAAATGATGTTATAACTAAATTTAAGTTATAATTAGTATAACAAGAAAATTACATAAGAAGTATCTTTACCGCTTAATTTAAACATTTAAATGATAAAGAGATGGTATGTATAATAGGTGTATAACCAATGATGATAAAGGTGATGTAAATGGAGAAACCGACACGTACAAGTTTATTGAAAGAAATTGCAGAGTTTTTAAATGAAGAAACAGAAATGTATAGTATGATGCATGGTGCTCTTAAAAAATTAGTGAATGGAAGTAATTTTCATACAGGGTGGATTTTTTTCATTGATGAAGAAGGACGTCATGAATTAGTTGCAGAAGAAGCATTACCGCCTGCTTTAACACATAATGATTGTCAATATATGACTGAAGGTACGTGTTGGTGTGTCACAGCTTATCATAATAAAAAATTAACAAAAGCCTCTAATATTATTAATTGTTCTAGAATTGTTAAGGCAACTAGAGAACATCATGATAAAACAGATGGTATTACTCATCACGCTACAGTGCCTTTAAGATCAGGAAATGAACAATTTGGCTTATTAAACATTGCTACGCCAGAAACAAAAAGATATTCTGAAGAAGACTTAGAATTATTAGAATCAGTAGCTTTTCAAATAGGTTCAGCAATCAAAAGGATTATATTAACAGATCAAGAAAAAGAAGCTGCAAGAATAAATGAAAGAAACAGATTAGCGAGAGACTTACATGACTCAGTAAATCAAATGTTATTTTCTTTAAAGATTACAGCTCATGCTGCTAAAGGTATCACAGATCACGAAGAGGCTAAAAAAGCATTCCAAACAATTGAAGAAACAAGTCAAAGTGCGGTAAATGAAATGAGGGCTTTAATTTGGCAATTAAAACCTGTTGGTCTAGAAAACGGTCTTATTTCTGCAATTAAACAATACAGTCAATTTATTCACGTTGAATCTGAATTTGAAGTTGAAGGTTTAATTGACTTACCGAATACAATAGAAGAGAATGTTTATCGCATTATTCAAGAATCATTAAATAATATTAAGAAACACTCTGGAACACATCATGCCAACATTTATATGGAACAAAACAAATTACAATTTAAAGTGGTTATTATAGATGAAGGCATAGGATTTGAAAGTAGTAAAACAGAAAAAACAGTTTCTAATGGTTTAAGAAATATGAAACAGCGTGCACAAGTTATGAAAGGACATATAGAAGTCAGTTCTAGTACAAATAAAGGTACCAAAATAGAATTAACAATACCACTTTAAATGTGATTAGGGGTTGTAAAAATGAATTATCAAGTAATATTAGTGGATGACCACCATATAGTAAGACAAGGGTTAAGATTTTTGATTGATACAGTAAAAGATTTTAATATCGTAGCAGATTTTCCAACTGGAAAATTATTGTTAGATTATTTAGAAGAAAATGAACAACCAGATATCATATTGCTAGATTTAGTAATGCCTGAGATGAACGGTATTGAAATAACTGGTATTCTAAAGAAAAAATATCCAAACGTAAAAGTATTAGTTTTAACGAGCTTTCTTGATGAAGAACATGTCATATCCGCGCTTGATAAAGGAGCGGATGGATATGAAATAAAAGATGTAGAACCAGAAGCACTGATACAAACAATAAGAGACGTATTAAAAGGTGAACGAAAAATTCACCCTAAAGTTCAATCTGTTATCTCTGAAAGTGAACAAAAACCACACAGAGCTAATAAATTATCAAAGAGGGAAATAGAAGTACTAAAAGAGATGGTAAAAGGGAAAACTAATAAAGAAATAGCAGAAACACTTTTTGTATCTGAAAAAACGATAAAAACCCATGTTAGCCATATATTAAATAAGCTTAAAGTTTCAGATAGAACTCAAGCTGCTGTTTACGCTATGGAACACCAATTAATCAATTAAATACTTGATTATTTCAATGAGTTAATATCAAAATTTTGATATTAACTCATTTTTTTGTATAAAATTTTAAATAAGTCTTACAAAAAGAAAGCGCTTACTATATAATGATAACATGGAGAAATTATTTTACGCTAACAATTGGGGGTAGTATAAATATGAAAGTAAAAAAGAATTTAACTTTAAAGATTGTTATAGCGTTAATATTAGGTATAGCAGTGGGATCTATATTTAATATTTTCGAAGGTAATAGTTTTGTTCAAAATACTAATCAGTATGTATTTAATGTACTAGGGCAAATATTTCTGAATCTAATATTCATGTTAGTAGTACCAGTAGTGTTTGTTTCTATCGTATTAGGTGTTGTAGGTGTCGGTGATCCTAAGCTGCTTGGTGGTATTGGTTTAAAGACCGTTATCTTTTTCTTAACAACAACAGCTATTGCAATAATTATCGCAATGGCTTTAGCACTTGTATTTAAACCAGGTGCTGGCCAAGGAGACTTATTAAATAGTGACGAAGTTAAGAAATATGGAGCTGAACAGAAAGCTAAATCTGGGGATGCTGAAGCACCAGAAAATCAAACATTCGATCAAACGCTCATTAATTTATTCCCTAAAAATCCAATGCAGTCTATGGTTGAACAAGATATGTTACCAATTATCACATTTGCGATTTTCATTGGTATAGGAATGATAGCATTAGGTAATAAAATTGAAGTCGTCAGGACTTTTCTCGAACAGACCAATGATATACTCATGTATATCGTTACAATGATTATGAATGTATTTGCTCCAATAGGTACATTTGGCCTAGTTGCAACGGCATTCACGAATGCCGGTTTTGGAGCTATCAAGCAACTAGGTATGTACTTCGTCATTGTATTGTTGGCTTTATTCATCCATTTCTTTGTTGTTTATGGTGGAGCAGTCAAATTCTTAGCAGGAAAAAATCCTTTATGGTTCTTTAAAAAGTTCTTACCAGCAATTGCTGTAGGATTTAGTTCATCTAGTTCAAATGCAACGTTGCCTATCTCTCTAGAATGTACAAAAGATATGGGAGTTAGAAAGGAAGTTAGTTCATTTGTTCAACCACTTGGTGCAACAATCAACATGGATGGGACAGCCATAATGCAAGGTGTAGCTACAATATTCATTGCTCAAGTATCTGGAATAGACTTGACAGTAATGCAAATGGTTACTGTAGTTATAATAGCTGTTATAGCATCTATTGGTACAGCTGGTGTACCTGGGGTGGGATTAGTGATGTTAGCTATGATTTTAACATCAATCGGTATAAACCCAGCCGCAATCGGTATGATTATCGGTATAGATAGATTATTAGACATGACACGTACATCAGTAAATATTACAGGCGATGCAGCATGTGCATTAATTCTTTCTGAGAGAGAAAAGTCAAAATTGGCGAAAAATTAACATTTCAACGTATTAAAGAGATAAATTGATAAAAAATCAATTTATCTCTTTTATTTTTATGCAAAATGTATTATGATGATACTTGTGCTCGAAAAAATCGTGTATTTTTGCAACATAATATAATAAATTAATAATAGAATTTAAATAGAAAGGTAGTTATTGATGGATAAACAAACTTTTACAACGATAATTCAAACAAAATTTAAAATGGTTCGTATTGAGGCAGGTTATACTCAAGATACAATGGCGAATACAGTAGGATTATCTAAAAAAACTTTAGTACAAATAGAAAAAGAACGTGTATTACCAAACTGGACAACTTGTGTATCTATCTGTGCATTATTCAGAGATTCAGACGTTTTAAACACAACATTTGGTTGTGACCCTCTAGAGGTAATTCAAATTATTTCTCGTCATCATTGTGCATATCCAAACCATGATAATACGAGTGATATTTATTGGACTACTATTGATGCAAAATCAGGCTACATTTTACAATCTAATAAAAAAACAGATTTGTATAGAGTTTTAAATGACGAACGTCAACCAATATTTGGTACTGCGAAGAAACGTGAAGCAGAAACATATTTCTTACGTAAAACTCAATCATTATTTGTTTAATATTTGTGAAAAGCTACTTCTTAGATTATTCTAAAGAAGTAGCTTTTTTTAAAGGAGAACAGATATGACAATTATATTAACAATAATAGGAATGATGATAATAGGTTCAATTATTGGTGGCTTTACTAACTTTGTCGCTATTAAAATGTTATTTCATCCATACCATGAAAAGAAAATTTTTGGTTATAAACTACCATTTACTCCAGGACTTATTCCAAAAAGAAGAAATGAATTATCGGAAAAAGTAGGTCAGATGGTAACAAACCATTTATTGACTCCGGAAGTATTTAAAGAAAAACTTGTTAACCCTAATACTAAAAGTGTTCTTGAAGATACAATTAAAGTTCAATTTAAAACATTAAAAGAAAAAAACTACACACCACAAGATTTTATAAATAGAATTGATTATCCATTGGAAGAAAAATTAAATGAAACTTTAAAACATACAATAGAACAAAAAGTGGATAAATATTATGAAATTCATCAAAAAGATGCAATTCATAGTTTAATCCCTGAAGAAATATATGAGGATTTAAGTCGACAAGTGAATCGTGTTACACCTGAGATATTATCGAAAATGGATATTTATTTAGCATCTGATAAAGGCAAAAATGATATATATACAATGGTAGAAGAATTTTTCGAACAAAAAGGAAAAATGGTGGGCATGATTCAAATGTTTATGACTACTGAAGACATTGTATATAAGGTTCGAAAAGAACTGAGAAATGTAATTAAGCAAGAAAAAATTCATAATATGATTGATTTACAAGTACAAACACAATATGAAAAGTGGATGTCAAAATCATTAGATGAAGTTGTTACACTTGGAAGGAAAGATAAGGCAAAAGTTCTTATCGCTGAAGAAATAACTGAATCTGTTAATGTGCATAAATATTTAAACACACCATTATATGAACTTGTACCAAGTTTATTTGAATATATGGAAGGTAAAGGTACAGAAAGATTTATTGACTATATGATTCAAAAAGTTGGAGATAATATTAGTTTAATTCTAGAAAGAATGAAATTAGCAGAATTGATTAAAGAACAAATTGATCGCTTCGAATTGTCATATCTTGAAAAGTTAGTAATAGAAATTTCAAACAAAGAGTTGAAATTAATCACATTACTAGGATTTGTATTAGGTGGCATAATAGGCTTGTTCCAAGGTATAATCGCTATTTTTGTATAAGCTTTCGAAGTGTGATACAGTATTATTGGAATTGATATTCTAATACACTTTTTAATTATAGGAGCGAATTTATTATGGCAGAAGTAAATATTTATGACAAAGCGAATGAACTAGAACAAACTTTACGTGAAAGCAACGAATATAACAAAATTAAAGAGCAATACGAAAAAGTAAATGCTGACCCAGAAACTAAAAAATTATTCGATGAATTCCGTGAAGTTCAACTAGATTTACAAAACAAACAAATGCAAGGCGAAGAAATCTCAGAAGTAGATATCGCTAGAGCTCAAAAGTCAGCACAAGAAATTGAGCAAAACGAAACAATTTCTGAATTAATGCAAGCTGAACAAGCTATGAGTCAACTTATTCAAGATTTAAACCGTGTTATCATGAAACCATTAGAAGATATTTATGGTAGTCTTGAAGATAATCAAGAAGGTCAACAATAATTCTTAATTTCAAAAGTCTTGTTAGGTACGTAGTCGTATCTAACAAGACTTTTTTTAGGTTTAAACCGTTGTTTATTAGCTTTGTCATGTATCGTATATGCCTTGAATATGGTAAAATTAATACATTAAAAGACTACTTATTAATCTGATTATTCTATTGAATTGTGCTTGAATAAAATAATTAAGAAAATGAACTAATAGTGAAAGAGGTTAGTTAAATGATTAAATTTATACATTGTGCAGATTTACATCTTGATAGTCCATTTAAATCTAGACATTATTTAAGCCCTTCTATTTTAAACGATGTTAAACAGAGTGGTTATAATAGTTTTACTAATATTATTGATGATGCAATAAAAGAACAAGTTGACTTTGTTATTATTTCAGGTGATTTATTTGATCAAGATAACAGAACTTTACGTGCGGAAGTTTACTTGAGAGAACAATTTAAAAAGCTAGAACAAGAACAAATATTTGTATATATTATCCATGGTAATCACGACCCATTATCAGATTCAGTTCATACTGTTTGGCCAGAAAACGTTACGGTATTTAGTGATAAAGTTTCAACATATCAACTTATCACAAAAAATGGTCAAGTCGTTTATTTACATGGATTTAGTTATCAAAAAGATGCAAGTTATGAAAATAAAGTTGATGAATACCCTGAATCAACTGGCAATAAAGGTATACATATTGGATTACTACATGGAACTTATTCTCAAGCTTCGAATGTCAAAAACAGATATACTGAATTTAATGTGGAAGACTTAAACAGTAAACTTTATCATTACTGGGCTTTAGGACATATACACGAGCGCCAAATGATTAGTGAACTATCTCAAATTCACTATCCAGGTAATATTCAAGCACGTCATTTTAAAGAAAAAGGCGAAAAAGGCTATTTATTAGTAGAAGGTGATGAGGCGAAGTTAGAAGCCAGATTTAAACCGACACAATATATACGTTTTGAAAAAGCTATAATTGAAACAAAAGCTAAAGGTAAACATGCATTGTACGAAGCGATTCAAAAGTTCAAAGATAGTGTGCGAACTGAAGGGAAAGCCTTCTACCAATTAGACGTATATGTAAAGCATGATGAAGTACTTAAGCAAGAAGAAATTAATCAAGTTATTCAATTGATTCAAGAGTATGAAGAAAATCAAACTAATTTTATTTTTATTGAAGAATTAAATGTATTTTATGAACAAGATTCTGAAGTGATGTTAGCTAACGAATTTAATGATGATATTTTAGAAGATGACCAAATATTAGAAGATGCATTGAGCGATTTATATATGAATCCTAAAGCAAATCGTTTCCTAGAACCGTTTAGTGATATTGATAAAGAAGCACTCATTGAACGTGGCGAAGAAATTTTAAAAAGAAGAATGAGAGGTTAAAGCGATGAAATTAAAATCATTAGAAATTTATGGCTATGGCCAACTCATGTCTCGTAAAATTAAATTTGACCAAAGTTTTATGCAGATTTATGGAGAGAATGAAGCCGGTAAATCCACTATACAAGCATTTATTCATTCTATTCTATTTGGGTTTCCAACAAAGAAAGAAAATGAACCGAGACTAGAGCCACGATTAGGCAATCAATACGGCGGTAAATTAGAACTAGATTTTGATGGTCAAAGTGTAGAAGTTGAACGCGTTAAAGGTCGTGTTACTGGAGACGTTAAAGTTTATCTCCCAAACGGTAAAGTTAAAGATGAAGAATGGCTTAAACAAAAACTAAATTTCATTAATAAAAAAACATATCAAGGTATTTTTTCATTTAATGTTTTAGGATTACAAGACATTCATAAAAATTTAACTGAAGATCAATTGCAAATGTATTTATTACAGGCTGGTGCTTTAGGTTCTACAGAATTTACTGGTATGAGTAATTTAATGCAGTTAGAAAAAGATGCATTATATAAGAAAAATGGGAAAAACCCAATTTTAAACGTTCAACTTGAACAGTTAAATGATATAGAAATAAAAATTAAAAACGAAGAAAAGAAAATGGCGGAATATGAACGGTTACAAGATGAAAAAGATAAAGTATCTAGAAGGTTAAACCAACTAAAAGATAATTTAGGTAATCTTACAAATCGTTTATCTAGTAAAGAAAAAGAAATATCTTTACATAAAGATGTAGCTGAATGGAAAGATTTAGAAACAAAATTAAACATCGAACCATATACATTCCCTGAGCAGGGGATAGAGCGTTATGAATCCGCTATTAGAGCTAAAGAAAGTATTAAGCGAGATTTAACTTTACGAAATGAAAAACTTACACAAGTAAATCATACATTAAATCAAGTCAAAGTGATGTCAGAACGTGATGAAAAGGCATTAAATAGCATTCGTCAAAGAGAAACTGATATTAAAGAAAGACATCAAGAATTAAAGCAGTTAAATAAACAAATTGAAGATACAGAACGTGATAATACGTTACTACGTCAAGATATTGGCTGGGATGAAGAATATTTATCTGTAGACACATCTGAAGCAATGAAAACACATATTGCTGAATTAAATAGAATTAAAGATGAAAATATCGCTGAACGTGAACAAATTAAACGTGCGATGAACCAACAAGATATTGAACAAGAGCGTTATAATCATAGCATCGAAAGATTACACAATGACTTAGTTTCAGATGAAAATTATGAACAAAAGAAAGTATATAATCAAAAGGCTTTAGAGCTCGGGGAAAAACGTTCACTCTATCAAAAGATGGAAGACAGTTTTAAAAAGCAAAAAGAAGAAAATGAGAAAAGAACAAAACAATATCGTTTAGGCTCAGTAATTGGTGGAATTCTGTTTGTTGCGATAGCAATATATGCATTTGTTATATCTCAATTTGTATTTTGTGGTATATTTGCCGTTGTTGGTTTATTACTTCTTGTACTATCATTTTTCATTAAAACAAAAGAGTTAGATCATGATGAAGCATTTTCAAGAGAAATTGATGAACTTGAGGAGAAGGTGTCTCAGCTTAAACAGTTTTATAGTTTGGACTTTAATTTAGAAGAACAAACAAAAATAAGACAAGAATTAGATCGTTATTATCAATCACAAGAAATACTTGCTACAAAGCAAGCAGAACTAACTAAAGAATTAGAAAAAGTGGAAGATATCATAGCGAAAAAAGAACGAGCGATTGAGGAAACAAAATCAAGTCTACACGTTTCAAATCAATTATCTTCTCAGTTATTAAATGATGCTCTAAATACAATTAAGAAAATTAAACAAAACAGAATCGAAATAGATAGGCTATCTAAAATAAGAAATGAAAAAGAAGAAACAATAAATGCATTTTACAGAGAAGCTGATAGTATTGTCAGTCATGCTGGTATTCATTATCAAGAAATCTCTTTATTCCATGACGTCAAACAAACTCTAGACGAACAACAAAAAGAATCTAATATTAAAGCGAGAAATATCGAACAACAAGCTTTACTCACAAATGAAATTAACGCTTTAAACGAAAGATTAGAAGAAAATAATAATGTTATACAGACTCTGTTCGATTATATTAATGTACAAGATGAAGAATCTTATTATCGTCATCATAAAGAGCATGTAACGTACCATGAGAATTTAAATAGATTTTCTCAATTAACAAACTATTTAAGTAATCAAAACTATGATTACGACAAAAATACGCAACTTAGTTATATGACGAAAACAGATTTAGAAAATGAAAGAACTCAATTAGAACATCAAGTCGATGAATATAATGATAAATATTTATCAGTACAAGCTGAAATTAGTGATTTAACCGCAAAAATTAACCAGATGGAAGCAGATGAAACATTATCTAATTTAAGACATGAATATCATTTATTAAAAGAAAAAGTGAACGAAACAGCAAAAGATTGGGCAGCTTTAAGTTATTTACAAAGCTTAGTTGAAGCTCATATTAAACAAATTAAAGATAAACGTTTACCATTTGTAGTGAAAGATGCCACGGATATCTTAAAAACATTAACAGAAGGTAGATATAATCAAGTTATATATGATGAACAAACGGTGAGTGTAAGGCATGAGAATGGTCAAATATTCCATCCAACTGAATTAAGCCAATCAACTAAAGAGTTATTGTATATTGCTTTAAGATTTAGCTTAATTAAGTCGTTACACAAATATTATCCGTTTCCAATTATTGTTGACGATGCATTTGTTCATTTTGATAAACAACGTAAAGAAATAATGATTAAATATTTAATGTCAATGTCTAAAGATATACAAGTGTTATACTTTACGTGTAATAAAGATAATTCTGTTCCACAAAAACAAACAATAACTCTGACAAAAATAGAAGGAGGCAAGAATTAATGAGAACGATAGAAACACTAAAGCCAGGAGATTCGGTTGATCATTACTTCTTAATACATCGTGCAACTCAAGGCGTAACAGCACAAGGTAAGCCATATATGACACTTTATTTAAAAGATAAAAGCGGAGATATCGAAGCAAAAGTGTGGACTGTCACTAATGAAGACATAAAACAACTTGTTCCAGAAACAGTTATTCGCGTTAAAGGTGATGTTATAGATTACCGTGGACGTAAACAAATGAAAGTAAATAAGTTTAGAGTAGCTACTGAAGAAGACAATGTAAAATTAGAAAACTTTTTAGAAGCAGCACCTCTAACAATTGAAGAAATGTCAGATGAAATCATGACATATGTATTAGATATTGAAAATGCTAAATTACAAAGAATCACACGTATTTTACTAAAAAAATACCAAAAAGATTACTTCACTTTCCCAGCAGCGAGCTCACACCATCATAACTTTGTATCTGGACTAAGTTATCATGTTGTAACGATGTTGAGACAGGCAAAAGCCTTATGTGATATATATCCTATTTTAAATCTTAGTTTATTATACAGTGGCATTATTTTGCATGATTTAGGAAAAGTTAAAGAACTTTCAGGGCCAGTAGCTACAACTTATACAGTGGAAGGTAATTTATTAGGACATATTTCAATTATTAGTGATGAAATATCTCAAGTTGCAAAGGAACATAATATAGAAGGCGAAGAAGTTATGTTACTTAGACATCTTGTCTTAAGTCATCATGGTAAATTAGAATATGGATCGCCTAAACTGCCAATGGTCAAAGAAGCAGAAGTTCTTCACTTCATTGATAATTTAGATGCGAGAATGATGATGTTTGAAAAACATCTTAAAAAAGTAGAAAAAGGACAATTTACAGAACGTATTTTTGCATTAGAAAATAGACAGTTCTATAAACCTGAAACTTTAGATTAATATAACGAGAAATAGGGAGTGGGACAGAAATCTCATTTTATTAAAAAGATTTCGTAGTCCCACCCCCGGCAAGGATGACTAGGTATGAAAAAAGATTGTTATAAGCGCATTTTCATACCAGCCAGCTACTGCCAATACAAAAAAAAGAGTCTGAGACAATTATTAATGTCTCAGACTCTTTTTTATGAGGTAAAGCACGTGGAATATTGCAAGAGAAGGTCCACGTGCAACATAAAGCGACACTTCATATAAAAAATGGGGGTGGGATAAAAATCTCATTATAATAAAAAAGGCTGAGACATGTATTTATGTCCCAGCCGGATTTAGTAGTTTTATTTATTGAGCCGTTTGTTGTTGTGCAGCTTGCATTTGTTGCTGTTGTAGAGCTTTAGCATTTAAGATATTATCTTCGATTGATTTTTTAATATCTTTATCTTTGTAGTCTACTTTGTACTCATCTAATAATTTCTTGTATGCATTAATGATAAGTTTTGGTTCTTTTTGAATTTTCATTTGACGGTATTGTTCTTTTAGGCTTTCTTTTTGTTTTTTACTAGCTTCGCCTTTGTCAGCTCTAATTATATGGTAACCATATTGAGATTTCACGACATCAGAAATTTCTCCGTCTTTAAGTTTAAATAATGATTTTTCAAATGCTTCATCCATTTGACCTTTAAGTACAAATCCTAATGAACCATTTTTATCTTTTGTACCTTCGTCTTGTGTTTCTTCCTTAGCTATTTTATCGAAGTCATCTGGGTTATCTTTGATTTTTTTAAGTAAATCGTCTGCTTTTTTCTTAGCTTCTTTATCACTTAAGCCATCTTTAGAATCTTCAGATTTAACTTTTATTAATATATGAGAGCCTTTTTTAGCATTTTCTTCAATTTCTTTATCAGAAACTTTTATAGAATCGTTAATAAATTCTTCTTGATATTTAGAAGTTTTTTGTGATTCCTTGAAGTCTTTTAAAGTTGCACCAGGTTTCTCTTGTTGCAATGCTTCTTCGAATTTCTTCTTGCCACCATATTGTTCAATTTGCTTATCAACTTGTTTATCTAATTTTTTAGTGTCAACTTTGTCCTCGTATTTATCTTTTAAGACTTTGTTAAGAACAATTTGAAAAGCATTTTGAGCGACTTCATCGCTACCCATTTTATCTAATACGTCTTGAGATGATACATCGCCAGCTTTTGTTTCGATTAAAGTTTCGCCTGAATTATCTGAACCATTACCACAGGCACCTAATGTTAAAACTGATGCTGAAAGTGTTACGGGTAACACTAATTTTTTAATTGATTTCATAAATTAGAACTCCTTTTGTAAGAATACAATGATAAATATAGCACATTTAGGAAATTGATTACAAAAAATATCCTATAAATGTTCTGTATTTAGTGAACGTTTTGTTAACAACTCGATGCCATTCTTTCTTTCTTCTATATAAGTCCCTTTTTTAGTAAACAATATAATTTTTAAATAAAGTAAATCTATAATAGATATACCTATATTAACTGACATAATAAATAAAATATAATGTCCATATTGAGGGATGATATTGATTAGAAAAATAGAAAGTGCAGTTATGGTTACAATAGGGCATATAAGTGCACAACAAAATACAATCTTATTTACTGGTTGATCTACACGTATATTATATAATGGTAGACCACGTTTTGCTTTAGTCGTTTTATTCATCTTAAATGACTTACGATAATAAATGAGTACAATCAGGTGCAAAAATTTATGAATTGGATAAATTAAGCAAAGGACGAATAAGAATAAAATAAACTTATCGTCCTTTAATGGTTGAATTTGTAAATACATGAATATTTCGTAAGTGACGATAAATGTTAAAAATGAAACTAAAGTACTAATTAATACAATTCTCTGTAGTCCATACCGAGATTGTATATTGATGGATTTAGAACATAGAAACATAAGTATGTCACCTTCTCAGATATAATTATCTTGATATTATGCATCATCTTCTGATTGTTCGTCAAGTAGATATTTTTTAAGTTGTTCGTGGTTATCTTCAATATGTTTAATAAAGTCACTACCATAAATTTGACCAACGATATATTTAACATCGGTAAATTCTGGCATATTGAACATAACTTTCTCATAATCAGTAGCTATATCATATAGTCTGTTTGTGTCATTTGAATAACTAAAATAAGTTTTACGTAATACTGACAATCCTTTATCAGTTAACTCTAAATAAGTAGTTCTTTTATCGTGTTGGCTTTTAGGCATTGTTAAATACCCACGTTTTTCTAAGTTTTTAGCAAAATTAAATACTGTAGAAACGTGCATAACACCGTATTTACTAACTTCTGAAATAGTTGCTTCATCTAAGCTTCTTATAATAATTAAAATATGATGTTCATTGATGTTTAAATCAAAAGGTTTTATCCATTGTTGCCAATCCTTTTCGATTGTTTTCCATAAAGCTTTCGATAATTGTGAAACTTTATGAGTGAATAACATTTTCTCTATCATATCCCGTTCATTCGTCATAACAATCTCCCCTTTATTTGTAAAATAAAAGCATGATACTTATGTATCATGCTAAGATGTAACACTTTAATAATATAATAATTTTAACATGTTTTCTATTTTTTTAGAAATGGTAGTTTCGTATTTTGAATTTCTTTTTGAATTTCATTACCACGATTACTTATATTTTCAATATTTTTTTGAATGCGATCAATATTCGGATCGATATCAGCCTTAAATTGACTAATCATCGTTTTTATTTCTTCACTTAATGATTGAATAGCTATTTGACTTTCATCTTTAGTTTTTAAAACATATTCTTTAATTTCTGCTACGTTATCTTTAATTTCATTTATTTGAACTTTTGATCCATCAGCAGTTGATTTTAAATCTGTGCGTAAAGCATCACCTGAACGATCAGTGTTAAGTATTGCTGTTGCAAAACCAGTTGCAAGTCCAACACCTACACCTAAAGCGAATCTTGTAAATTTCATAATTTTTCCTCCTTAGTACTCTTAGTTATTTACTTACCCATTTAAAGAAGAGATAAGCACAATTATTAAAATTGTGATTGGATAGCTTTTGCAATTTCTTCTTTTTTAGCATCGTCTAATTTATCTTCATTTGTTTCCCAAATGTAGCCAAATCCATCGATATCATCTTTATATCTTGGAATAAGGTGGAAGTGTATATGATATACAGATTGTGAAGCAAACTCACCGTTATTTTGAATAATGTTCAAGCCATCAGGATTAAATGCTTTTTTAATGGCATTAGCAACAATTGGTAACGCCTCAGAAATATGTTTCATCGTTTCTGCATCTGTTTCATAAATATTTGGTGAAGCTTTTTTCGGAATTAATAACGTATGACCTTTAGTAACTTGTGAAATATCTAAAAATGCATACACGTGTTCATTTTCATAAATTTTAAATGAAGGAATTTCTCCGTCGATTATTTTGCTGAATATTGTTTCTGACATGTTATCATCTCCTATGTAAATATTATGTTTATTATATCATGCTCAAAGTTTCTTCTCATTAGATTAAGATAATATTTGATGAACGAAACAATAAGAACATGCTACAATGTATTTTGGAGGTGTGTTCACATGGCAATTAAAGTGAATAATTTAACAGGCGGCTATGGCAAGAAAGCTGTCATCCATGATATCTCATTCGAATGTAAAGCTAATGAAGTAGTAGGGCTTATCGGTTTAAATGGAGCAGGGAAAAGTACTACTATTAAACACTTATTAGGATTATTGACACCACAACAAGGTGAGATGTCTGTTAATAATATTGATATAAAATCTGATATAGAATCATATAGAAGAAATCTTACATATATACCGGAAAGTCCAGTATTATATGATGAATTAACATTAGAAGAACATATTTATATGACTGCTATGGCATATGGAATTGATAAGAAAACAGCACTAGATAGAGTGATGCCGTTATTAAAAAGATTAAGACTAGAAAATGAATTGAAAGTATTCCCAATACATTTTTCTAAAGGTATGAAACAAAAGGTCATGATTGTATGTGCATTTTTAGTTGAACCAGCACAATATATTATCGACGAACCATTTTTAGGACTGGACCCTCTAGGTATTCAAACTATGTTAGATCTTATTGTTGAAAGACGAAATCAAGGTGCATCAGTGTTAATGTCTACTCACATATTAGCAACTGCTGAAAGATATTGTGATCGTTTTATTATATTGCATAAAGGTAAACTCATCGCGATGGGAAACTTAGATGAATTAAGGGAAAAGACAGGACTTACAAATGCTACTTTGGATGATATTTATATTCATTTAACACAAGGTGAGACATATGTATGATGCTAAAAGTTTATTTAATACAAGACAAAAAGAAGAGTTAATTGAGAAGTTAAATTATAATAAATTTATATTTAACGGTCACTTTCTTATATTTTTAACAATTATGCTTGGTGCGTTTGCTTTAGGTTATAGTAATTGGCTACAAGATATACCACAAAATATAAATTATAGGTTGATATTAAGCGTAATTTTAGCAGTTGTTTCTATATTTCCACTTAGAACACTTTTCAGAGAAGCGGATAAGTTATATTTATTACCATTTGAAAAACATTTAAGTATTTATATCAAAAAAGCAATAATATATAGTTATATCAATAGATTGTTTCTACCTATAATCGTATTAATTGTAGGGTTTCCATTATTTTATGAATTATTAGGGAGTAAATTTTATTTATACATTACGGTTATAGTATTAAGTTTTATTTATCCTTTAATGGGGCTCATTATTAAATGGTTTTGGTTAAAGTATGGTCTTGAAGTATGGGGGGCAAACATATTATTATTCATTGTTTATGCCAGTGGTTATTTTATAACGTTAAAAGTAGGGCTATTTTCAGGAATTACGACAATATTAGTACTAATTTCATTAGTCATTTTAATGGAGAGTATTAATAGAGGAACTTTCTATCAATGGGAAACATTAATAGCAATTGAGTATAATCATAAGATGAATTATTATAAGCTTGTAAATATGTTCACAGATGTGAAAGTATTAAATGAAAGAACAGTTCGAAGAAAGTATTTAGATTTATTCTTAAGAATACCATCTTCTAAGAAGTTCAATGAAAATTATATGTACAAATTTCTATTTATAAGAAGTTTTGCGAGAGGGAAAGATGCATTCTTTATTGTATTGAGATTTCTTATTATAGGACTAATACTTATATGGTGGATTGATCAGGCTATTATTTCGGCAATATTAGGCGCACTTATTATGTACTTACTCATTTTACAATTATCGCAGTTTTATAAACAACAAGCGTATGGACTATGGCCACAAGTATGGCCAGTAAATGAAGGTAAAGTCATTAAAGGTTATCATCAATTTTTAATATCTATGATGTGGGTACTAGGTGCTATATTATCAATTATTTATATAGTGAAATTTGTTACGACATCATATTTCTTTATAATATTCTTCATTGTAGGTTGGTTAACTATCGATTCCTCTATTAAAAAAATAAAAAAACATCAAGAACTATTAAGAGATTAAAAAAGGAACGGAACAGAATGACTAGGATTGAAAAAAGTTTTATATAATTGCATTTTCAATCTAGTCAGTTACCGCCAATATAACAAAAGAGTCTGTGACATTGATTATGTCACAGACTCTTATTATTTTTATTCGTCATCTTCAGGTCTATACCAATATTTCGTATAGTTAGCAGTTGAATATTGTTCTGTACCAGAGAATTTTCGTGTTGCTTCTCTTGAGAAATATTCAGCGAAAAATGCTGACTTCGTAAAGTCTTCATAAGATTCATTAGAATCGTAACCTAAAAGAATCATGTAAGTATCACCTTTTTTAGGACGTAATAATCTAAAGGATTCAAAACCTTCAAATCTGTCGAACTCACTATCGATATTAGTATAATGATTTTCAAATCGATGTCTCATTTCTTCTGAAACAGGAATGTAGCTTGCTGCTATGAACTCATGGTCATAAAACTCACCTCGAGATTCGATAACACTATATTCTCTTGGTTGTGCAAATACAGATTCACCATTTGTTTCGTGAATAAGAACTGTAGTATCTTGTCTAGTATAATGATGAATATTTTCGTTTGGATGCTTCTTCATTATGTTTTGAAGAAAATGATATGTTCCTGTTGTTATATAAAAGTTCATAATTTTTTACCCCCTATCTCTTTAATTAAATTATAAACATGTAAGCGGTAAAATAAAACATATATCTGAATGTTTTGTATAATTTATGACTTTTTTCACACAATGATGTGTTTATAACAGAATATGTTAGAATAGATTGTAATGATTATAATGAGGTGAAATAAATGAGTGTACCGTTTAACGATACAATTTTAAAGGCAACAAGAGGAGAAAAAACAACGCATACACCAGTATGGTTTATGAGACAAGCAGGGAGATCTCAACCTGAATATAGAAAGATTAAAGAAAAATATTCTTTATTTGAAATTACACATCAACCTGAGTTATGTGCTTATGTTACAAAATTGCCTGTTGATCAATACAATACGGACGCAGCAATTTTATATAAGGATATAATGACGCCATTAACTGGTATTGGTGTAGATGTAGAAATCAAGGCTGGAATAGGTCCAGTTATTCATAATCCTATTAAGGACATTTCAGACATAAACAAATTAGGAGAAATTAATCCTGAAGAAGATGTTAAATATGTCTTAGACACTATCAAGATATTAACTCAAGAACAATTAAATGTTCCTTTAATAGGATTTACAGGTGCGCCTTTCACTTTAGCGAGCTATATGATTGAAGGTGGACCTTCAAAAAATTATAATAAAACAAAAGCGTTTATGTATCAGCAACCTGAAGCATGGTTTAAATTGATGGATATGTTAGCAGATATGTCTATACGCTATACACATGCACAAATAGATGCAGGTTGTAAGATGATTCAAGTGTTTGATTCATGGGTAGGGGCTTTAAATGCTGAAGACTATCATTACTTTATTCGACCATCTATGAATAAAATTTTCAGCGCAATTAAAGAGAAAAATGTACCGGTTACAACATTTGGAGTAGGAGCTAGTCATTTAATTGAAGAGTGGAATCAATTACCTATAGATGTAATTGGTTTAGATTGGCGTTTACAAATTAAAGAAGCAAGAGCAAAAGGTATAACAAAAGCGCTACAAGGTAATTTAGACCCAGCTGTATTAATGGCTCCATGGGAAATAATAGAAGATAAATTAAAACAAATATTAGATCAAGGCTTAATGAATGATAACTATATCTTTAATTTAGGTCATGGTGTATTTCCAGAAGTTCAACCATCTACATTACAACGCGTAGCAAAATTTGTACATGATTATTCAGCAGAATATAAATCAAAACAGTAATCACATTAAATAGCTTTAATTTTATTAGAGGGAGTAAGGAAAATGAGTAAAAAAATAGGATTATTAGTTATGGCATACGGTACACCTTATGAAGAAAGTGATATCGTGCCTTATTACACACATATTAGACGTGGGCGCAAACCTTCAGATGAACAAATTGAAGATTTGAAAAGCCGTTACAAAGCAATTGGTGGTATTTCACCTTTAGCGGGTACAACTAAAAAGCAAGCTGAAAGTTTACAAGGAGCTTTAAATGAAAATTATAAAGATGTAGAATTCCAACTTTATATCGGCCTAAAACATATCAATCCTTTCATTGAAGATGCAGTTGAACAAATGAATAAAGATGGAATTGATGAGGCTGTTACAATCGTATTGGCTCCACATTATTCAAACTTCTCAGTAGGTAGCTATAATAAACGTGCTCAAGAAGAAGCGGATAAATATGGTATTAAACTACATCATGTTGAACAATTTTATAATGAACCAGCATTTATTGAATATTGGACTACAATGATTAACGATACGTTACAAATGATTCCTAAAGAAAGTCATGATGAAACTGTACTTATCGTTTCAGCGCATAGTTTACCGGAAAAAATTAAAAAAGCTAATGATCCTTATCCAGATCAACTAGAAGAAACAGCTCGTATTTTAGCTGAAGAATCAGATATTAAACATGTTTCAGTAGGTTGGCAATCTGAAGGACAGACAGGTGAACCTTGGTTAGGACCAGATGTTCAAGATTTAACACGTGATTTATATAATGAAAAAGGTTATAAGCACTTTATATATACGCCAGTAGGATTTGTATGTGAACATTTAGAAGTTTTATATGATAATGACTATGAATGTAAAGTAGTATGTGATGAATTAGGCGTAAATTATCATAGACCGCCTATGCCGAATATCGATCCAAAATTCATTGAGGCTATGGTTTCCGCAATAAATAAAAAATTCTAATTCGATTCTCGAAGAAGAAAGAAGTGTGAAATATGTCAAAACGAATTGCAATAATTGGGGCAGGGATAACTGGGTTATCTGCTGCCCATTATTTAAGAAAAGAAGATTCAGATTTAAAAATAGATGTTTATGAACAATCAGATAGAGTTGGCGGTAAAATTAAAACTTACCGTAAAGATGGATATACAATAGAATTAGGACCAGAATCATATCTCGGTAGAAAAACTATTATGACAGAACTAGCAGAAGAAATAGGGATTGCTGATGATTTAGTAACAAACAAAACAGGTCAATCTTATATATACAGTCATAACAAGCTATATCCTATACCAGGTGGTTCTATTATGGGTATTCCTACAGAAATAAAACCATTTTTAAAAACCCAATTAATATCTCCACTCGCTAAAGCTAGAGCTGGGTTAGATTATTTCTTGCCAGTTAAACCAATGCATACTGATATATCAATAGGTCACTTTTTTAGACACCGACTAGGAAATGAAGTACTTGAAAATTTAATTGAACCGTTAATGTCTGGAATTTACGGTGCAGACATTGATAAATTAAGTTTGAAAACTACTTTCCCACATTTTAAAGAGCAAGAAGAACAAGAAGGTAGTCTCATCAAAGGTATGATTGCACAAAAAGCAAAAAATAAAGCGAATCAAAATGTTACTGTAAAACCTAAAGGGCAGTTCAAACAATTCAAACATGGTTTGGAATCTTTCGTTAATACATTAAAAGATAACCTTGAAGATAGAAATGTAAAAATAAATTTAAATTCAGAAGTTCAAAATGTTAAACAAAAAGGCAAAAAAACAGTTGTCACAGTTAATGGTAAAAATCATCATTATGATGGTGTCATTGTAACAACGCCACACCAACATTTTGTGAAGTGGTTCCAAGATGATATAGAATTAGATTATTTCAATTATATGCCTTCTACAAGTGTTGCTACAGTTGTGATGGCTTTTGATAAAGAACAAGTACTTAATGATAAAGATGGCACTGGTTTTGTAATAGCTAGAACGAGCGATACTGCTATAACTGCGTGCACATGGACTAATAAAAAATGGCCACATACGACGCCTGAAGGCAAAGTATTACTAAGAGGTTATGTAGGTAAGCCTGGGTCAAATATTATTCATCATAAAGATGAAGAACAACTTAAACAAGTAGCACTAAATGATTTAAATAAAATTATGACGATTAAAGGTGAACCTGAATTCTTCATTGTAACGAAATTACCTAATAGTATGCCGCAATATGAAGTAGGGCATATTGATCGTATTCGTCATATTCAAAAACATATTGAAGATAATTATAACAATTTAATTCTTACAGGAGCATCATTTGATGCGGTAGGTTTACCAGATTGTGTTCAAATGGCGAAAAATGCAAGTGATAAAATGATAAATTATTTAAATTAATTAAGGATTTATATTTAAAGATAAGGCTATATTTTTATGTAATTCACATTATAATTTTTAGCTTTATCTTTAAAAAATCTTTAAAAAATCTTTAAAAATCAAGTCTATTTTTCCCTTTAGTGAAAATTGTATCGAAGATGTTAAAAGTACTTGTTTTTTATTAAAGAAAGTAAAGAAATAGCATTGACCTTTTCTATATTTCTATATATAATAAAGTAGTTCTCATGGAGAGGCCCCTTGGTCAAGCGGTTAAGACACCGCCCTTTCACGGCGGTAACACGGGTTCGAGTCCCGTAGGGGTCACCATTTTAAATAAAATAATTTTAATATTTTCTTGACATAGTATTAATAATTGTGTTATATTAAAAGGGTAGCCGATTTATTTAATATTAAAGCGGGATGGAGCAGTTCGGTAGCTCGTCGGGCTCATAACCCGAAGGTCGGTGGTTCAAATCCGCCTCCCGCAATTACTTTTTTTCAATGATGGTCCCGTGGTGTAGCGGTTAACATGCCTGCCTGTCACGCAGGAGATCGCGGGTTCGATTCCCGTCGGGACCGCCATTTATAAATTTGGCTCAGTAGCTCAGTCGGTAGAGCAAAGGACTGAAAATCCTTGTGTCGGCGGTTCGATTCCGTCCTGAGCCATACTTTTTTACAAGTATGGCGATTGTGGCGAAGTGGTTAACGCATCGGATTGTGGTTCCGACATTCGTGGGTTCGATTCCCATCAGTCGCCCCATATAAATTTTTACTACGCGGGTGTAGTTTAGTGGTAAAACCTCAGCCTTCCAAGCTGATGATGTCGGTTCGATTCCGATCACCCGCTCCATTATTATTCCACAGTAGCTCAGTGGTAGAGCTATCGGCTGTTAACCGATCGGTCGTAGGTTCGAATCCTACCTGTGGAGCCATAAGGCCCCTTGGTCAAGCGGTTAAGACACCGCCCTTTCACGGCGGTAACACGGGTTCGAGTCCCGTAGGGGTCATATAATCAGAGGTGAAATATCGCTTCTGATTTTTTTATGTGGAGAGTTGTCCGAGTTGGCCGAAGGAGCACGCCTGGAAAGTGTGTAGGCGTCACAAGCGTCTCGAGGGTTCGAATCCCTCACTCTCCGTTTGTACCTTAATTATCAACAACTCCAAGACGTTGATATTACTAGCTTTCTTCATTATTTGAAGGAAATTTATAAAGAGCAAGTGTCAAAAAAGTGTCAAGAGAATAATTCTCTGACACGTTGACCTTGCTCTTTTTTTGTTCATGAAATAAACGATAGTGAATATCGAGGGGATTGAAATATTAGAACCTCTTAATTTTTTACTGATGAATTTAACTGGAATAGATTTATTTAATAATATGAACTGTTTTATTACGTTTTTTATACTTTATTAAAAAAAGTTAATGGAGTTCTTTTCTATAAACTATATATTTACAATATTTTTAAGACACTGCAATGTTAATAAGGTAACATTGTGGTGTTTTTTGTATATTTTAAAATTTATTAGAATTTTAACTTGAAATATATGGAATATTTATTGAAAATTTAGTATGATAAAATTCAGTATATAATAATGTTTGCATATCAAAAATTATACATCAAAAGAGAGAGAAGGAGAAAAAATGAAAAAAACATTATTTTTGAGCACTATAATTACAATGCTACTTGCTTCAGGCTTTATGTCTGGACAAGCAAAAGCAGAACTTAATTTAGTATCACCAGTCAATCAATCTGTAACAAAATTAAATATAGATTTTGGAAACTATAATGGGGAGATAGAGAAAGTTAAGCATACGGGTTGTACAGGGACTGTTATTTCTAAAGATACAGTTTTAACAGCGTCTCATTGTCTCTATAAACATGACATCGCTGGCAAGGCTACTAAAGTAAAAATAACGCCTGGTCAAAATAAAGATGAAAAACCGTATGGTGTATTTGAATCAAAAGACATCATCATACATGAAGGTTGGTTAGATCAAAATACTCGCTGGAGTTATGATATTGCGTTAATAAAGGTAAAACCTAATAAAAATAATCAACATATAGGTGATGTTGTTCCTCCAGTGTCTATGGAGACGAAAGATTCAAATAAAAAGTAGGCACACAAGTTTCTTCTGTAGGATATCCAGGCTTTAAAGAAGAAGAAGAAGGTGTAAGTCAATGGGGAGATGTAGGTAAAATAATAGGGTCTTCAAAATACTTCGTTGAGACGGATTTAGAAACTTATCCTGGACAATCAGGAGGTCCGCTGCTTAATAAAGATGGACACACATTAGGTGTTTTAAGTGGGCCAAGAGAAGGAAAAATTACATACATATCGATAAACGATGAAATATATAATTGGATTAAAGCAAATATGAATTAATGCAACATATTGTTATATACTGAACTAAAATTACTATAGTTAATACATTTTAGGGGATATTCAATATTCATTGATAACTATCTTTTAAGATATTTCATACTTAAAGATCTTACTTAGTTAACGCTAGGTAAGGTCTTTTTTACTTTTTAAATAATTTTAGAAAGTGGTGTGTAAACAGAATTCATTGCAATATAAAATCACACGTGTTAAGTTAGTTAGACAACAAAGTATCTTGATTATCAAGATAAAAGGAGGTGCACTTTTGAAAGAAAATAATAAAGATGAAATAACTAATTCTGATGAAGAATTAGTTTCTCTGGTGAGAGGTTTAGGAACACGCATTGTATTATATCAACAACGTGTTTCTGAATTATTGAAAGTTTACAGTCATGACTTTACTTCGATAGATTTATTACGAGAGACTGGGCCTATCACAGCAGGCGAGTTGGCTAATAAAGTAGGATTAACAACTGGAAGTGTTACTTCATTAGTAGATAGATTAGAAAAAGTAGGCTACGTGAGAAGAGAAAGGCATCCTGAAGATCGCCGTAAAGTTATTATCGTTCCACAATATGAACAAAAAGTTGAAGTTCAAGAGGTTTTTTCAGATTTAAATAAGAATTTGCTAGGATTAAGCTCTAACTATAATGAACAAGAATTAGAAACAATTAAAAGTTTTTTAGGAGGATTTACAGAGTTATTAGAAACTCAAATTCAGAATTCAAAAGAAGAGAAAGAGGTAAAAAAATGAAACTTAATCATATAAATATAGCAGTTAAAGATGTTGTGACGACAAAGGAATTTTTAGAAAAATATTTTGGTTTAAAATGTATTGCTTCCGCTGGAAATATGTTTGCAGCATTAAATGACGATGATGGTTTATTATTCAATTTAATAAAAGATGAAAATGCAAGTTATCCAGATACGTTCCATATAGGCTTTCCACAGGAAGATGAAGAAAGTGTAGACAGAATATATGAGACACTCAAAGAAGACGGTTTTGAAGTGTGGGAACCAGCTTTAGCACATGGTTCATATACATTTTACTTTAAGTCACCAGGAGAATTTACAATTGAAATATACACTCAAGCAGAAGAAAAAACAAAAACAGTAGTACATCCATATTTTGATGATTATTCAAACAAAGATAAATAATATACTTTATTTTAATATTTAAAACCCTGTACATTAGGGTTTCTTTTTTTACTTTTATAAATTATTTAGTTAATCAAAATATGAATAATATATCTTTTTTACAATTTTATATTGTAGAATTCTAAATTAATAGTATAATTGATAAAGATTCTCAATAAAGGAGTGTAAAAATTGAAAAGATATTTATTTTTATTTATGGCATGTTTAGTATTCTTGTTAGCTGCGTGTGGCAATAATGATAGTAAAGATTCCAAAGATAGTAGTGATAGTAAGGAAGTTACATATACTGACCAAGATGGTAATAAAATTAAGGTTCCTAATAAACCTAAAAGAATTGTAGATTTAACTGCTAGTTATGGTAATTTTAAAAAATTAGGTGTTGAACCTATAGCAATTACTAATGTATATCCTGATTCAAAGTTCTTAAAACAAGATGATATTAAAAAGGTAGATCCTGAAGATCCTGAAGCTGTTGCTAAATTGAAGCCTGATTTAATTATTGCATATGCTGAGAATAAAAATATAAATAAATTGAAAAAAATAGCACCAACTGTATCGTTTAGAGTTAAGGATTTAACTTATAAAGATATGCATGAAGATATTGGCAAGTTAGTTGGTAAAGAAGATGATGCAAAACAACAGATTAAAGATTTAGATAAGAAAATGAAAGATGATGGTAAGGAAGTTAAAGAGAAACTAGGGGAAGATAATACTTATACGATTATGGATATCCAACCTAAACTTATGTATTTGTTCGGCCCTGGATTTGGTAGAGGTAGTGATGTCATATATAATGGTTATGGCTTGAAACAAGATTCAGATGCTAAGAAAGATATTCCTAAGGAAAGATACATGGAAGTTTCACAAGAAGATTTCCAAAAGTACACTGGCGATTACCTATTAGTGCCGACTCAAGATGGCAAAGCTCCTAATAATGCATTTACTAAGAGTAACGTTTGGAAAAATACTGACGCAATTAAAAATGACCATGTCATTTATTACTCAATTAATGAATTCTTGTATTCAGATCCTATTTCTTTAGAAAAACAATCTGATTTCTTTAAGAAAGAACTTTTAAATAAATAATGAATAAAAAGTCTGGGACATAAATCCTAACTCAAAATAACATCTCATTTCACTGTTTATTCAGTTAGAAATGAGATGTTATTTTTATATAATCTTCCATTTTGTTCGTGCAGGCTTGACTTAATAGAAATAAATATAAGAAAAAGAGCTATGGACATAAAACCTTAGCTCTTTTTTTGGATTGATCAAAAAGCAAGAGTTGATATTGTTGTTGGATTAAGCGTTATATAAATCCAAGTAGTGGCTCCTTATTAGATTTAGTACCTCATTAATCCAATTAACCATACTCTTATTGGATTTACTCCTACAGTAATCCAAGTACACACACCTTTATTGGACTTTCTGCTTCATTAATCCAACTACACATACTTTTATTGGATTTACTCCTACAATAATCCAAGTACACATACTTTATTGGATTTACTCCAACAATAATCCAAGTACACATATTCTTATTGGATTAACGATGACAATAATCCAATTAACCATACTTTTATTGGATTTTCTACCTCATTAATCCAACTACACACGTTTTTATTGGATTTACTCCTACAATAATCCAAGTACCCACACCTTTATTGGATTTTCTGCTTCATTAATACAACTACACACACTCTTATTGGATTTACCCCGTCATTAATCCAACTAATAATAGTATTTTAGGTTTTTTAGGACATTTATGACTAAGGCTCGTTTGTTATATTGGCAGTAGCTGACCGGATTGAAAATGTGCTTATACAAAGCTTTTTATAATTCTAGTCATCCTTGTCGAGGTGGGACTATGAAATCTTTAAAAAAGAATTATGCACCTCTCTCTTTATATATTAATATAATTAATAATTTTTAATGAAATTGTAAAAATAGGTGTTATTCGATTAATATAATTATAAAAGATATATTGATATTATAAAATGTATTTTATTGTATAATCATAAAAATTTATGGCATACATTTTTAATTGTTAATTTATAGGTTTTGTGGTAAAAATGAAGATGAGATAGTGGGATATACCATTAACTTAAATAAACAGCGTGATAGTGATGCGTTTTTTTGGAGGAAGTATGAAATTAGCTTGGTTAATAGATACTACAACTTATATTGATGATAATGTTGATAGCAAAGATGTGTTTGTTGTTTCTTTATCAACAATTATCGATGGAAAACCATATAAAGATACGGAATTTGAAAGTTCAAATGTATTTTTTGAAATGTTAAAAGAAAATGGGAATGGTGCAAAAACTGCTCAACCAACGCCACAAGATTTTATTGAAACATACCAACATATTCAAGAAGAAGGTTATACGCATGTTATAGCAATACATCCTTCTAGCGCTTTATCTGGTACTTATAATTCTTCGTTATCTACTGCACAGACATTCCCGATGGAAATACATGTAATCGATAGCGGCACGGGAAGTTTTCCACAGAAAGATTTATTAGAACAGGGTAGAAAACTTGCTGAAGACGGGTGTTCATTTGATGAAATTGTTAATCAATTAGAATCTTATAAAGACTCAAGTGAACTATATTTATTGCCTAGAAATTTACAGCAGTTAAAAAATAGTGGTCGCGTAACAAATAGTAAATATTTATTAAGTAGTTTATTGAATATTAAACTTTTATTGAAACTTGAACATGGGAAAATCGATTTAGAAGTTAAGTCTCGAGGTATGAAGAAGATAGAAGCTTATTTAGTGCGTCATATTGATGAAGCAATCGCTAAAGGTGTTGAAAGAATTGGTGTATTGCATGCTGGTAATGAAAAAGAAGCACATATTTGGAAAGAGCGTATACTTACATTGAATAGAAATATTCAAGTATCAGTTGAACCTCTTGTACCAGTGGCAAGTGTACACACGGGATATGAAACAATAGCAATTGGATGGATTAACACAAACAAGTAAATAAATATTTTAAAAGTTGAGAATATTTTCTCAACTTTTTTATTTTGAGAAATATTAAATATACTCTTGTTTTAATTTTGTAAAAGTACTATCATAGATAAATCTGATTAAAATAATATGATTAAGGAGTGACTATAAATGAAAAAATATCCTTTAGCGATTTGGATATTAAGTTTAGGAGCTTTTGCAATTGGTATGACAGAGTTTGTAATTATGGGACTTTTACCAAACATTGCGAGAGACTTAAATGTTTCTGTATCTGATGCGGGTCAACTTATTACAGGGTATGCTCTGAGTGTAGCAATAGGTGGACCAATTATCGTACTAGCAACTTATAAATTACCTAGAAAGAACTTGCTTATTTTATTAATGGCTATATTTATAATAGGTAATGGTATTGGTAGTTTCGCCCCTAACTATGGTTCACTTATGATTAGTAGGGTTATAGCTGCTTTAGCTCATGGGTCATTCTTTGGAATAGGATCATTATTCGCAGCAAATATGGTAGCACCTCATAAAAGAGCAAGTGCTATGGCTTTAATGTTTATGGGATTAACATTAAGTAATATTATCGGTGTACCATTCGGGACATTTATTGGTCAATTATTAGGCTGGAAAATGACATTTGTTGTTATAAGTGTTTTAGGCTTATTTACACTTATAGGGATTATCAAATATGTTCCAAATCAAGAAGAAACACAACCAATTTCGATTAAGAATGAATTGAATGTGTTAAAAGATTTAAAATTATGGCTAACTTTAGGTGTGACACTATTTGGATTTAGTAGTGTATTTGCTTACTTCACTTACATTTCACAAATATTGATTAATGTTTCTAATATTGAAGAACGTTGGATATCATTTGTTTTAATTATCTTTGGTGTAGGGGTTACATTAGGTAATATTATTGGTGGAAGATTGGCAGATTGGAACTTAAACAAAGCCTTACAAATTATATTCGTTATATTTCCTATCTATATATTCTTAATGTATTACATTCAAAACTATAGCGTGCTAATGGTAGTAGGAATATTTGTATTTGGTTTGATTGGATTTAGTATGAGTCCGTCATTACAATTTAAGAGTACAATTGTCTCTCAAGATGCTCCGATGCTAGCAAGTACGTTAAACCAATCAGCGTTTAATATCGGGAATGCATTAGGTGCAGCTATTGGTGGTGTAGTTGTGAGCCAATTAGGAACAGAAAATTTAGCATTAGTTGCGCCGTTCCTAACAATTATTGGTTTAATATTCTTAATATTAGAGCAAGCATTATCTAAAAAAAGAGCTTTAAAAACTGCATAATTTTTTATTGGGAGTCTAGGACATAAATAATTGTCCCAGACTTTCTTTTTGTATTGGCAGTAGTTGACAGAGATACTATGTTGCACGTGGGGCTTGTCATGCAACATTCATGTTTTTATCCATACATATTTAAGCTTTTTTTATGTGTTACCACTAATTTATAGGTATAATATATATTGTTGTAAGGAGGTCAAATAACAAATGAGACATTGGATTGAGGAACGTGTAATTAAAACACCTCATAAAATAGCGATTCAGCAAGGAGAAAACATTTTAACTTATAAAGAATTATTAAAAGATGCAAAAAAATATGCGCAATTTTTGAATGAGTTAAATCTTGAAAGATTAGCTTTATATATTAAAAATGATATCCATCATGCTGCACTTATTATAGGTGCATGGTTGGAAAATGTTGAGCTTGTTATGATCAATACGAAATTAACTGCTAAAGAAATTGAAAACCAATTAAACTGCATAGATGTTCAAACAATTTTAAGTTATCAAGATTTAAAAATAAATCAAAAAGTAATCAATATAAATGATATTGAAGGGCGAAACGAAGTATATGAAATTAAGCCATTTAATATAAATAAAATTGCCACAATTATGTTCACTTCTGGCACAACAGGACCTGCTAAAGCTGTTCCTCAAACATTTAACAATCATTATTATAGTGCACTTGGTTGTAAAGAAAGCTTAGGTTTTGGTGAATCAACTCGGTGGCTTTCAGTGTTACCTATTTATCATATATCAGGCCTAAGTGTATTGATTAGAAGTTTAATCTTTGGTTTTACGATAATCATTGAACCGAAATTTGAGACAAATCGTGTAATGAATCTTATAAAAAACAATAATATAACTCATATATCACTCGTACCTCAAACTTTGCAATGGTTAATGGAATCAAATTTAGACCAACCATACAATTTAGAAAAAATATTATTAGGAGGGGCAAAATTATCTCCTTCACTTATTAAAGAGTCTTTAAGTAGATTGTTACCTATATATAATTCATTTGGTATGACAGAAACGTGTTCTCAATTCGTTACAGCAAGTCCTGATATGTTGAAAGAGGAACCAGAAACTGTAGGAAAAGTACCTTCAAATGTTAAGTTGAAAATTATAAATAGTAATGATCAAGGCCACGGGGAAGTAGCTGTATTGGGTGAAAATGTAATGAATGGTTATTTAACATCTAATAATCCTGAAGAAGATTTTATAAATGGATATTTTAAAACGGGGGATATTGGTTCTATTAATGACGAAGGATTTATTTTTATTTATGATCGGAGAAAAGATTTAATCATAAGTGGTGGCGAAAATATATATCCATTTGAAATTGAACATGTTGTGTTAAACCATATAGACATCATTAATTGTGTAGCCGTTCCGGTAGAAGATGAAAAATGGGGGCAAGTTCCTGCACTTGTATATGAATCATCTAAACAAATTAAAGATGTGGAATTGATCAACTTGTTAAATAATCATTTAGCCAAGTATAAACATCCTAAACATTTTTATAAAATTAAAGAAATTCCAAGAACTTCGACGGGCAAGTTATCTAGACATAAAGTAAAGGCGTGGGTAGATTATGTTAGGAAATGAAATGAACTTTTATACGTTTACTGCTGAATTTAAGATTCCCATTAAAACGCCTTTAATTGAACTTGATAGTAGGGAAGTATTAGTAGTTGAATGGAAAGATTATGAAGGAAATACTTTTTACGGTGAATGTAATGCTTTTTCTACTAATTGGTACCATTACGAGACGATACAATCTGTTCAAAATATTTTAACCATATGGTATGAAAATAATAAATACAACCAACTTGATAGTTATGATAAAGCTAGTTTATCATTAGAGTCTTTAAACGACTATCCCAATGCAAGAAGCGTCATGTCTATGATATTCTTTCAAAAATTTCATAAGTTACAAGAGATAGAAGTAGATTATGGTGCAACAATTAGTGGGAACCTTCAAGAATATTTTAAAAGCTACAACGGTCGATTGCCATCGCGCATCAAAGTAAAATGGAATGATAATATAAAAGAGGATATGAAATATTTGAAGATGAATTATCCTGAAGTTAAAAGAGCAATCGATGCGAATGGTGTTTTAAATACAGATATTATAAAAGTGCTAAATAGTTTTTATGATGAAAATTTTATTTATATAGAACAACCATTTAAAGAACTTAAACAATACAAAGAAGTAACTAATAAATTAGAAATACCTGTTTTTATTGATGAGTCTGCTACAAGTTTAGAAATGATACAAAAGTTTCGAGAATCAAACGTAATTGATGGTGTTGTTATTAAACCATCAAGAGTAGGTGGAATAGACAAAGCTTTAGAAATTATACAATATTGTAAAGAAAATCAATTGAAAGTCGTTATAGGTGGTATGTATGAATTTGGTTTAAGTAGTTATTTCACAGCATATTTGGCACAATATAGTGATTTACCAAGTGATATAACGCCAAGTGATTATTATTTTGAAGATGACTTTGTCTATACATCTTCAAAGTTAATAAATCAAAGCTTGTTATATTCACCGCCTGTTGTTATATATAATAAATTAAAAAAAATTAAGTCTGAGATGTAGAAAGGTCTCAGACTTAATTAGTATTTTTACAGCAGCTAACTGGACTTATAATATATAAATATTAATGTTTATGGTCTTTTTTAGGTGGTACTGGATCAAAACCGCCTGGGTGAAATGGATGGCACTTTAGTATTCTTTTAATAGCCAACCAAGTTCCTTTGAGAACGCCGTATTCGGAAATTGCTTCTATAGCGTAATTAGAACATGTCGGATGAAAGCGACATGTTGGAGGCGTAAGAGGCGAAATATATCTTTGATATAATCGAATTAGCTTAATAAATAATTTTTTCATTGCTAAGCTCCTATTTATATTGATTGTTTGTTAAATTTTTATATGGCTTCACATCTGTGCTGTTAAATTTATAGAAATCTGTCGTTTGTTTCATGTGGATTTTAATATTCTCATTTTTAATTTTTCCAGTAGCTTCTATGTCAAATGTAAGCTGTTTAGGCAAGCTTTTATTCTTTTGGAATGATAATTTAAAGTTACCTTTTTTAATTTTTAAATCACTTATATTACTTAATGAATTTTGGTCAATTAAAGGTGATTGGCTATAACCAAAATCATATAAGTATTTCATAACTTTACCTGTACCTTCGTAAGACAATGTTCTATCTTCTAAATTGATATCATCTTCAATAGGTTTTAGTAAACTTTGGTTAAATGTTGTTAAATCAAACCAATCTTGACCAAGTTTTTGATAATAATCAACTTCTGCATTTTGTGTATGATAATTTAAGTAATTAGATTTAGGTGAAGATTTGAGTTTGTTTGAGTCAACATATATACTTTTGTTCATCGTTTTAAATGCTTTACTATTACTTTCTTGTTCGATATTGAAAGCTAGCTTATCGTGGTGATTAGTACGACCGTGCGATTCTTGATTCAATTTTACCTTTTTATCTTGATAATCAACCGTCGTTACATTTTTAGAATGAATTGAATGAGTATCAATTTTCTTAATGTTTTTCTGGAAAGATTCAATAGCATCTGAGCTATCTTTATAATTATTTTGACCTTGTTGACTACAACTTGCTAGAATAAGAGTAATTGTCATAACAAGGGTTGTAAAAATTAACTTTTTCAATAGTTTCTACCTTTCTAATAAAATATATATACAGTTTATCATAATCAATGAAAGAGGTCGTGTATCATGCGTTATAAAGATCCAAATGGATTGTTTGTTGATCTACAATTTAAAGAACAAATAGAAGCCCAACATGCAAAGCATGTATTAGCGATACCTATATATAACAATCAAATTGTTCTAACACACCATAAAATAAGAGGTATAGAGTTACCTGGTGGAAAAGTTGAAAAAAATGAAAAGAATAAAGAAGCAGTTATTCGAGAATTATACGAAGAAACGGGCGCTAAAGCTAAGTGTGCCATGTTTATTGCCTCATATATCGTCCATGATAAAATTCCATTTGATAAAGATGTATATATTGTTAATGTTGAAGAAATATTCGAAAAAAATGATTATTTAGAGACGTATGGTCCTATAATTGTAGATAATATAAATGAAGTCAACGAAGAAGATAAAAGTTTTTTACTTAAAGATAAAGCAATATTAACATGTTTAGAAAGGGTGTATGAACTTGGATTTCTTAAATAGAAAAAGAATGCCTATATTTTTTAACAATCATTGCACTGAAGAAGTTACTTATTCAGTAGATGACTTAAAAGTGAGAGGCTTGCTCATGACTCCCCATGCCAAAGTGAAACGCATTGTTGTTTATTTAAGAGGTGGTAAGGGTCAAGTAGGTAGAGTTCGACCAGGTAGAATGGCTCAATTTAAAAATCCAAATACACTTGTTTTTGCACCATATTATCGAGGAAGTAACGGTAGCGAAGGAAGAGATGAGTTTTGTGGTGATGATTTAAATGATGTTATTACCGGCATTAATATTTTAAAATCAAAATATCCAGAAGCACCTATTCATATGATAGGTTTTTCAAGAGGTGGAATACAAGGTCTGCTTACGTATCAAAAAGTAAAAGCATCTAGTTATATTATATGGGGCGGGGTAACAGATATGCTTATGATGTATAAAGAACGTGTTGATTTGAGAGGAATGCTGCGTCGTATGGTAGGTCACCCCAAGAAGCAACCGGAAGCTTATGAAAGGCGTGATGCCCTTAAAATGATTCATGAAGACAGCCCGCCTATATTAATTATTCATGGAGATGAGGATGCTCAAGTAGGAATAGAAATGGCTTACCACTTAGAACAACATTTAATAAAAGAAACCGTCTTTCACAAAACGATTTATAAACAAGGGGAAGGTCACGTTTTTAGACCTCAAACAGAAAAAGAAACTTTAATCGAACTACAAAATTGGATGAATTTATGTGAACAAAAAACTGAGCCATAAATAAATGGGCTCAGTTTTTTGTTCTAATATAAGATTAAATTCGATTATAATTAAATCCGCCTTCTTCTTGAATGTGTTCAGAGGCTTCACCGAATTTAGAGAAATTCTCTTTAAAGTCCTTTGCAAGTTGTTTAGCTTTTTCATCATACGCTTCTTGAGATACCCAAGTATTACGAGGATATAAAATTTCTGAAGGTACGCCAGCTACATGTTTAGGAATATTCAAACCGAATATTTCATCTTGAATAAATTCGGAGTTTTTAATTTCTCCGCTTATTGCACGTCTTATCATAGAACGAGTATATTTTAATTCCATTCTAGAACCAACACCATATTCTCCGCCAGTCCATCCTGTATTTACTAAGTAAACGTCTACGCCATGTTCATCAATTAATTTACCGAGTAACTCAGCATATTCTGTTGCATGTAATGGTAAGAACGGTGAACCGAAGCATGTTGAAAACACTGGTTGAGGGCTCGTTACGCCTCTTTCTGTACCAGCTAATTTAGAAGTGAAACCACTTAAGAAATGATACATAGCTTGAGATTTATCAAGTTTTGAAATAGGTGGTAACACACCAAATGCGTCAGCTGTTAAGAAAATAATAGTATTTGGATGACCTGCAATTGACGGTTGTACGATATTATCAATGAAGTCAATTGGATATGCAGCTCGTGTGTTTTCAGTTAATGTTGTGTCGTCATAATCAACCGTACCATCTTTTTGCACACCAACATTCTCTAAGACTGTACCGTAACGAATAGCATCATATATTTGAGGTTCTTTTTCTTGGCTTAAACTTACAGTTTTAGCATAACAGCCACCTTCAATATTAAATACGCCATTTTCGTTCCAACCATGTTCATCATCACCAATTAATTTTCTGTTTGGATCAGCTGATAAAGTTGTTTTTCCTGTTCCAGATAGACCAAAGAATAAAGCAACGTCATTATTGTATCCAACATTTGCAGAACAGTGCATGCTCATGATACCTTTTTTAGGAAGAAGGTAATTCATAACTGAAAAAATACCTTTTTTCATTTCTCCAGCATATTCTGTTCCGCCAATTAAAATTACACGATGTTTAAAAGAAGTAATAATAAATGTTTCAGAGTTTGTTCCATCTTTTTCAGGGTCTGCTTTGAAACCAGGGGCACTTATTATTGTGAAATTAGGATTGATATTTAAAGCCTCTTCTTTTGTTTCAGGGCGGATAAACATATTTTGTGCAAATAAATTATGCCAAGGTAGTTCGTTTATAACACGTAAATCTAAACGAGTAGATTCATCGGCACCCGCATATCCGTTGAAGACATAAAGTTGTGATTTTTGGTTTAAATAGTCAATAACTTGATCATATAAATTTAAAAAACTGTGTTCAGAAATAGGCTGGTTTATAGAACCCCAATCTATATCTTGTTCCGTGTCCTCTTCTTTAACAATAAATTTGTCTTTAGGTGAGCGACCTGTGTATTTACCAGTTTCCATTCTAATAGCTCCGGATTCAGTTAACACACCTTCACCTGATTCTAAAATGTGTTTGTACAACTCAGATCTAGAAAGTTGTTTTAAAGTTGTTTCTTTGCTAAGAAGATTAGTTAATTCGATTGATTCTGTAATTGACTGTATTGCCATAAATGACGACCCCCATGTCTAAAAATTATTTTGTAAGCATTTTCATGGAATTAGTATAACACATTGAGATAAATAGTCTATACTAATAAACGAATTTATTGTTAAAAGTTTATGACAAAATATTTATTTCGTGTTTCATTGACATAATTCTAAAACTTTAGTATTATCATTTCTGACGGATTCTCTTATCCTGAGTGGTGGAGGGACATGGACCCAATGAAACCCAGCAACCTCTTTCTAAATGAAAGGAAGGTGCCAAACCGTTTGCAGACCAATATTGTCTGAACGATAAGAGCGAATGGACACGAGTGTGCCTTCTCTCTATTGTTTTATAGAGAGAAGGCACTTTTTATTTGCACTGAGGAAGAGACCGTACAACATAATCTAAAGGAGATTTTTTATGTCAAAAAACAGAAGACTCTTCACATCCGAATCAGTAACAGAAGGACATCCTGATAAAATTGCCGACCAAATATCTGATGCAATTTTAGATGAATTACTAAAAGGTGATCCAAAAGCGAGAGTCGCTTGTGAAACAACTGTAACTACAGGTATGGCTTTAATTTCAGGAGAAATATCAACTTCAACATACGTAGATATTCCGAAAGTAGTAAGAGAGACTGTAAAAGATATAGGGTATACTAGAGCGAAGTATGGTTATGATTTCCAAACAATGGCAATACTAACAGCTATCGATGAACAATCACCTGATATTGCTCAAGGTGTTGATTGTGCTTTAGAAGATAGAGATGATTTAACAGATAGTGAAATTGAGTCTATCGGTGCTGGAGACCAAGGCTTAATGTTTGGTTATGCTACAAATGAAACTGAAACATATATGCCGTTACCAGTATATCTAGCTCATCAGTTGTCAAAAAGATTAACTGATGTACGTAAAGATGGCACTTTAGAATATTTACGTCCAGATGGAAAGACACAAGTAACAATAGAATACGACGAAAATGATAAACCTTTAAGAGTAGATACTATTGTTGTTTCTTCACAACATCATGAAAAAATAGAATTAGAAAAAATTCAACAAGATATTAAAGATCATGTTATATATCCAATCGTTCCTAAGGAATTATTAGATGATCAAACAAAATTCTTTATTAATCCTACTGGAAGATTTGTTATTGGTGGGCCACAAGGAGACGCAGGTTTAACAGGTAGAAAAATCATCGTTGATACATATGGTGGTTATGCTAGACACGGTGGAGGTTGCTTCAGTGGTAAAGACCCAACTAAAGTTGATAGATCTGGTGCTTATGCGGCTCGTTATGTAGCTAAAAATATCGTAGCTAGCGGCCTAGCTGATAAATGTGAAGTTCAACTTGCATACGCAATTGGAGTAGCACAACCTGTTTCAATTGCTGTTGACACTGCTGGTACTGGTAAAGTTGAAGAAAATGTACTAGTAGAAAAAATAAGAGAATTATTTGATTTAAGACCAGCAGGTATTATTCAAATGCTAAACTTAAGACAACCAATATATAAAAAGACTGCAGCATACGGTCATTTTGGTAGAACTGATGTAGAATTACCATGGGAACAATTAGATAAAGTAGAATTATTAAAAGATTTAGTAAATAAATAAACCTAAAAGTAAAATCAGTATTAAAAAAGAGTCTCATCATTAGTTATATGATCTAGTGGTGAGATTCTTTTTATATATATTCTTAGATATCTGAGAATTTTAATTTACTAATAAAGTGTGTATTAACTATAGAAATGTACGAAGTATTTAAAAAATCAAAAAATAATGCTTAAATTAGAGAAGAATATTGAAGATATATACTGAATTTATTTATAATATTTACTATAATAGATGTAATACATAAGAAAGGGAGCGATCAGCAAATATGAGTCAATTAGAACCGATTCATTATGGATTAATCGCAGCTGTCGTTATTGCGATAATATTTATCATATTATTCTTTGTTTCATTAAAACAAAGAAAGAATTCTTTGGCGAAAGTTCAGGAACAACATAAGAAGCAAAATGAGTCACTTAAATCTGAACACAAAGAAAAATTGGACCATGAACGAGTAGAAAACAAAAAGGTTCTATCTAAACAAAAAGAAGAGCATCAAGTTGAAATTTCTCAAAAAGAAAGAGAAATTGACTCATTAAAAATATTTTCGAAAAATGAAGGAGAATATATAACTGATAGACATTTATTAGATCTCCGTGATCAACTTGTTAATGAACGAAGAATAAGACCTGAAGATATGCATATAATGGCAAATATCTTTTTACCTAAAGATCCTTTAGGTAAGGTACATCAAATCGATCATATTGTTTTAACGAGAACTGGTATTTATGTTATTGACTCTAATTTGGTAAACGGCCATATATATCATGGTATAACTGAACAGCAATTTAGTGAGTTCCCTGTACTTGGGCAAGTGTTTGAAACATTGGATTTAAATCCTAAAAAAGAACAAACTTTACTCCTTGAAAAACAAGCTAGTAAAAAATCAGCTGCATTTCATGATTATACTGATAAAGTTAAAGAAGTGGACGAAACATCTGAAGAATTACAAAGACAACTCGAACTTAAATATACGCCAACACCAATCATCTATTTCCATCCTGATGAAGTGGATGAAGCCACAATTAGTAATTACTCACAAGATCCAAATATTAAAGTGCTTGTTGGTGAACAACAATTACAACATTTCTTCAATAAATTTGTATTCCATGGAAGATTCCAATACAGTGTTGAAGATCTAGAAAGAATAATGGACGAGTTAGAAAAGTTTAATCCTTAAGCAGAAAACGCTACAATAATAGTAGCGTTTTCTTTTTTTATAAATAATATGAAAAGGTGGTTGTGAAAATGAGTGAGAAACAATTTGATGTTAGAAATCCTGCTACGGAAGAAATTATTGAAACTTTGAACAATAATAGTGAAGAAGAGATTAACGAAATGATTGAAAATGCTCATCATGCTTTTCAAAAATTTAAAAAAACAACAGCTCACGAAAGAAGTGCACTTCTATATAAATGGCGTGAGCTCATTTTAGAACAAGAAGAAGAAATTGCGTTAATTATGACTAAAGAAAGTGGTAAACCATTAAAAGAATCAAAAGGTGAAGTAAAGTATGCTACAGATTACATTTTATGGTTTGCTGAAGAAGCTAAAAGAACTTATGGCAGAGCAATACCAGAGCATGTAGATAATAAAAGATTAATCGTAACTAGAGCACCAGTGGGTGTTGTCGCAAGTATTACACCATGGAATTTCCCAGCAGCAATGATGACAAGAAAAGCAGCACCAGCTCTAGCAGCAGGATGTACATTTATTTGTAAACCTGCACAAGATACACCATTAACAACAATGAAATTTGTAGATTTAGCTCATGAAGCTGGTTTTGATAAAGATGTTATACAATACGTTAATGGTTCAGGTAAAGACGTTGGTAAAATCTTTACAAGCCATGAATTAATTTCTAAAATTACTTACACTGGTTCTACACCAGTAGGTAAACAATTAATGGAGCAATCTAGTTCAACTCTTAAAAAAGTTACGTTAGAATTAGGAGGGCACGCACCTTTAATTGTTCATGAAGATGCTGATATAGAAAAAGCCGTACAAGGTACAATAGCATCTAAGTTTAGAAATGCTGGTCAAACTTGCGTATGTGCTAATAGAATATATGTACATGAATCTATTAAAGATAAATTTGAATCTTCATTAAAATCTGAAGTGAACAAATTGAAAGTAGGTAACGGGCAAAATGAATCTACTGACATTGGTCCTGTAATCAATAGTGATGGATTTGAGAAAATAAAATCACATATTGATGATGCAACTAGTAAAGGTGCCCGTGTAGTAACTGGAGGGGATAGTTATAAAGAGGGTGGTTATTTTGTAGAGCCAACTATTCTATCTGAAGTTACTGATGATATGAAAATTATGTTTGAAGAAACATTTGGACCAGTTATACCAATTCAAACATATAACTCATTAGAAGAAGTAATCAAGAAGGCGAATGATACACCATTTGGTTTAGCAGCATATTTCTTTACAGAAAATTATGCAACTGGCATAGAATTATATGAAAACTTAAATTATGGTGTGATTGGTTGGAATGATGGAGGTCCAAGTGCTGCACATATCCCGTTCGGTGGTATGAAAGAAAGTGGTTTTGGCCGAGAAGGCGGTTCAGAAGGTATTGAGCCATATCTAGAAACAAAAGTAGCTTCAATACTATTATAAAGATAAAACCAGGAGGAAATAACATGACACAGAAACAAGTAGAATTTTACAATGGTAATACAATACCAGCACTAGGATTAGGAACGTTTAGAGTTGAAAACAACGATGAATGTAGAGAAGCGGTTAAACATGCTATAGAAAGTGGTTACCGTCATATAGATACAGCACAAACTTACAAAAATGAAGAAAAAGTAGGCCAAGGTATTAAAGAAGGTTTAGAATCAGCAGGCTTAAATAGAGAAGATTTATTTATAACTACTAAATTATGGATGACGGATTACGGTATGGAAAATGTCCAAAATGCATATGAAGCTTCATTACAAAGACTTGGGCTAGACTATGTAGATTTATATCTGATTCATTGGCCTGGAGACGATAAAGAATTAATTGCTGAAACGTGGAAAGCAATGGAAGCTTTATATAACGATGGAAAAATTAAAAATATAGGTGTGAGTAATTTTAATGTTTCACATTTAGAAAGTTTGTTACAAGAAGCATCTATTAAACCAGTGATTAATCAAATTGAATGCCATCCATATCTAACTCAAAAAGACTTAAGAACATACTTAAAAGCACAAAAAATTGTAGCTCAATCATGGTCTCCATTAATGAATGGACAAATTTTAGAAGATGAAACAGTTAAAGAGATAGCAAAAGAAATAGGTAAAACACCGGCTCAAGTTATCATTAGATGGAATATTGACGAAGATATAGTTGTGATACCTAAATCAGTAACACCATCAAGAATTGAAGAGAATTTAAATGTTTTTGATTTTGAATTAAATGAAGATCAATTGTCACGATTAAATAATTTAAATAAAGACGAAAGAATTGGACCTGACCCAGAGAAATTTACTGGTAAATAAGGTGAATAAGTAAAATATAAATAAATTCTCCTAATCCGTTAGATTTTAAAATTTAGGATTGGGAGAATTTTTTCGAATTTTTAAGTGTATGAATGCCTAAGTATAGGTGTTATTACTTTAAAAAACTTTGAAATTTGTTAAATGATATAACCTAAATAACAAGCAGTTAATGATAATATAACCGTTAATGCTATATATAATATCATTTGTTTATATGATTTTAATAAGTAACGTTCATATACTTCAAGTATATGTGTTGAAAAAGTTGTGTAACCTCCACAAAAACCGATAGCTAATATCGAATAAATATGTGAACTTTCTGCTATATATTGTGCACAAAGACCAATAATAAAGCTTCCAACAACATTAACGATTAATGTAGCAAAGGGGAAACTTTGCGTGAAAAATTTACTGATAATTTGATTTGTCATATGTCTAAGTACTGCTCCTACACCAGAGCCTATCATTATTAAAATTAATATCATTTTTTCTCTGTCCCTTTCTTATATCCGAGAGCAACAAATATAAATCCTAAGATAATACTTATAGTTACATAAGTAAAAGCTAATATAAATTGTCCGCTTTTTAACAAGTGTATTGTTTCTAAACTTAGACTAGAATACGTAGTGAGCGCACCTAAGAAACCAGTTGTTATCATTTTCTGTATATAAGGGTGTTTTTTAAAATATTTTATAAAATAAGTAGAGCAAATACCCATAAGAAGAGCACCAATTAGATTTACTGATAAAGTCGAGAAGGGGAAGGTATTACTTGAAATAATAAAACTTGAAAGATAGCGTAATCCACCTCCAATTGCACCACCTATAAATATTACGACATAAATCATATAAAAACCTCCAAAATAAAAAGGAGCGGGACAGAAATCTTATTTTTCAAAAAAGATTTCGTAGTACCGCCCCGGTAAGGGTGACTAGGAGTAAAAAAAAGCTTGATATAACCGCATTTTTCATTCCAGTCAGTTACTGTCAATATCATGACAGAGGTTGAGACATTGATAATACCCTAACCTTAAATTATACCAAAGAATTTCACTATAACGACAATGTGGTAAATAATAACTACAAATAATAAAATTGGTAAAAATTTACTGATTTTCGCAATAGTTTTATGCTTTTCAGTTTGATATTTAATTGACTTATCAGTTGTAATAACAGCAATAAGTAATAGAATACCGTTTAAAATACTGCTGATTAATACAAGTGATACTAGAGATCCAAACCATGATTCTATGAGAGGATTCTGTGCACTTAAAAATAAACTAATAATCATGAGTACAACTGATATATAAAAATAGCGTTTAGCTTTATCCATGATGGCCTCCAAAATTTCCATATAATCGCTTATGTTATCATAAATGTTAATTCAATGCATCTAATAACTTTAATACCTCTTCAAAATCATCCATCTTTTTACAGTGGCTTGGAAGAATAAATAACTTTTTGTTACTGCTATGCTTAAAATCAATTAATTTCATATGGGTTTCTATAAAACGCTCGCCATTGTATGATTGTTTAAGTAATCGTTTTGTAGGAAGTTCATTTTTGTCTAAATTTGAACGACACCATGCAGCGTCACTACACATGAATATATTTAAATCTTGAAATTTCATCATTAAGCCAAATTGACCAGGCATTGCTCCAGGTAAATAATAACTGATTAGTGAATCATTATTAAAAATTTTAAATCCTTTACCAAGAACAGAATCATCAACTTTCGAAAAATTTTCTATAAACTCTATACGATCTTTAAAGTCATCAGGCATAACATGGAAACTCAATTGTAGGCTATTGTTTGAAACTTGTTGTGTTATGAAATCATGATAAGCTTCATGAGAAGTGATAATCGTAGCGTTTTTAAAAGCATTTAAATATCCAATGTGGTGACTAGCGAAATTTGTAATAATACAGTAATCAATTTGATCAGGATGAATATGGTCTTTCATAAGTTGGCTTGGCAACGTTTCAAAAACTTTATAATCTTGTCTATGAAAAAGTTTTAAAGTTTTTAAATCGGTGCTAGGCTTAACGCGTTCTGAAAAACCAGTATTGATTAAAATTTTAAAATCGTTAATTTCTAAATAATAAGAAAAGATATAATAGCGTTCGACTAAACTTTTCTTTCTATTATTTATGATGGCTTCGTCTCCTAGAAAGGAGCCCGTTGAATATAGCTTGAAGTGTTTAATTATTTCATGCTTGTCAATCATCGTAACTCACCGCCTAGTTAATCCATATTTTAAATATATAAATCATATTTATAATTAAACTTATATTTATGTATATTATGACATAAAACTATTGAAATTACATTTAAGGAAGCTTAACAAATGTTATATAAATCAAATAATTTAGTAAGCGATTGCAAATTGTGGTACGATAATGTTACATAAATTGAAAGGAATGAATAGCATGAGTAATCTAAAAGTTCAAGTATTTGCTGATGGTGCAGACATCAAAGAAATGAAGCAAGCATACCAAAATAATGAAGTAGATGGTTTTACTACAAATCCTAGTTTAATGAAAAAAGCAGGCGTTACTGACTATAAAACATTTGCTGAAGAAGCAGTTAAAGCAATCCCAGACGCTTCAATTTCATTTGAAGTATTTGCGGATGATATAGAAACTATGGAAAAAGAAGCGGAAATTTTAAAACAATACGGTGAAAATGTATTCGTAAAAATTCCTGTCGTTAATACTAAAGGTGAATCTATGATTTCACTTATTAAAAAACTGTCAGAGAATGACGTGAAAGTAAACGTTACGGCAGTATATACAATAGAACAAGTAAAAGAAATTGTTGAAGTGATTAAACCGGGGGTTGAAACATACGTATCTGTATTTGCAGGACGTATTGCTGATACTGGTGTAGATCCACTTCCTTTAATGAAAGAAGCAGAAAAAGTTTGTCATAGCAAAGAAGGCGTGAAATTGTTATGGGCAAGCTGTAGAGAATTATTTAATGTCGTTCAAGCAGATGAAATTGGTGTTGATATTATTACATGTCCAAAAGATGTAGTGGCTAAGGTTCCTAACATTGGAAGAGATGTAAATGAATTATCAGTAGATACAGTTAAAGGTTTCGCTAAAGATATTAAAGCAAGTGGTTTAAGCATTTTATAATTAATATTGTGAAGTTATAAAAATGGAGTTTGGTACATAATATACCAAGCTCCTTTTTACTGAAATAAATATTAAATTATAGGTAGACCTAAACTAGAATTAACCCACTAAATTAATATTATTTTACGATAGCTAATTCATTAACTTGTCTGTTGTTTTGTTATATAATCATATTTCAATGACAAAAATGGAGTGGACAATATGGCAAACAACTTAAGACTAGCTCAAAAGGGTGCATATATTAGTATTGTTATGTATATCATTCTTTCAATTATAAAATATATAGTAGGTACCAGTTATCATTCTTCTGCTTTAAGAGCAGATAGTTTAAATAACTTAACGGATATTTTCGTTTCAGTGGCTGTATTAGTAGGATTAAAAATATCTATAAAGCCAGCAGATAAGAATCATCCATATGGACATATGAAGACTGAGAATATCACAACTTTAATCGTTTCATTTATAATCATGTTCGTAGGTATTCAAGTTATATCATCTAATATACCTATACTTTTCACTGGAGAGTACGGTCAACCTAGCACTTTAACAATATGGGTCAGTTTCATCAGTGGTATTGTCATGCTTCTCGTATATAAATTTAATGATTCGTTATCAAAGAAAACAAAGAGTACATCTTTAAAATCTGCATCTAAAGATAACTTATCCGATGCACTAGTCAGTATTGGTACTGGTATAGGTCTAATATTCACACAAATTGGATTCCCTATAGTGGATATTGTCTTAGCAGTTATTTTAGGTGTGATTATTGTGTTTACTGGTTTTTCAATATTTAAAGAATCTATATTTACACTTAGTGACGGATTTCACGAAAAAGATTTAAACAATTATAGTGAGGATATATCTAAAATACCTGGTGTAATAGATGTTCCATCGATTAAAGGCCGATACCACGGGAATAGTGTGTTTTTAGATGTTACAATTGTTGTAGATAAAAAACTTTCTTTAGACGAAGCTCACGATATATGTGACTTAGTTGAAAAAGAATTACAAAAATCAGGGGTATATTCGTCTTATGTTCACCCTGAACCTAATTTATAAAAAACTTATCGAGTCTGGGACATAAATATGTCTCAGACTCGTTTTGCTGATTTTAAAATTTCCTATTTTTCTTATATTTGTTGCTTTTATAGCAATCCTTAAAACATATTTCATTTTAGACTTTTCTCGTTAAGATATACAAAAGTGCTTTATTTGTGGTTCAACTTTTGTGGTGCACTTCATAAAGGTATGGTTAGTTGGATTAATGAGATAGAAAATCCAATAAAGGTATGTGTATTTGGATTAATGAAGTAGAAAATCCAATAAGAAGGTGTGTAGTTGGATTATTGTCTTAGAAAATCCAATAAGAAGGTGTGTAGTTGGATTAATGAGATAGAAAATCCAATAACAATATCAACTCTTGCTTTTTGATCAGTCCCATCCAAAAACGAACTAAGGAATTATGTTCCCAGCTCTTTCATTACATTGGCAATTGTTGATTGGATTGAAAATATTTTTCAATTCTAGTCTTACTCTCTATTTGTTTATATTAAATGTATAATGTAAAATGATGTTTCATTAATAGAAAGGAACGATAATATGACTGAAAAAGAGAAAATGATAAGAGGGGACTTATATTTACCGAGTGACAATGAATTAGTAGAAGATAGAAAAAAGCACGCGAATTAACATATGAGTTTAACCAATTACCGATTAAAGAAAAAGACAAAAGAAAAAAAGTACTACAAATATTATTAGGTGGTTATAAAGAAAACTTTGAAATTAATCCACTATTTAATGTTGATTATGGATATAATATTTTTATAGGAGAAAATTTTTATTCTAACTACAACTGTACAATGTTAGATGTTTCTACAATACATATCGGTGATAATTGTATGTTTGGTCCTAATGTAGGATTATACACAGCGACACACCCAATTGATCCAGGTGAAAGAAATTCCGGATTAGAATTTGCTAAACCGATAGTAATTGGTGATAATGTTTGGATTGGCGGTAGCGTTGTTGTTAATCCTGGGGTCACTATCGGTGATAATGTAGTAATTGCCTCTGGAGCAGTAGTGATTAAAGACGTTCCTTCTAATAAAGTAGTCGGAGGAAATCCAGCTAAGATAATCAAAAGTATAGATTGATTCTTGTGTTATTTACTATAAATTAAAACTAATTCATAATAATAATCATATCAATATGGTATATTATGGTCATAGCGTTCGATAAAAACAAAAGGGGATGTTATGCATGCAGATATTAGGAAAAGGCTATGAAAATGATCATCATTACTTTCATGTCATAACAAATCAAAACCATTTAATCAAAGTGAGAGTACCAGATGATATGGATGATGATGAATTAAGATATTTATTAGAAGCGGTTTGTAATGATTATGATGAAAGCCATTAAGAATATTTATTATAAAGATTGAGTTCGGGACCTAGATCCTAACTCAAAATAAATAAGCATATCACTTAACTGATTATCTCAGTTTGAAAGTGATATGCTTATTTTTTATTAGATATATTTAGGTAACGGTTTTTTGAGTTTTTTTCCATAATATAAATTCAACTATTGCTACAATCACTAATGAAGCTCCAAACAACGGCATTATTATGCCTAACAACACTAGTGGTATTATTAATCCAAGTGACCACTTTCCTTTAACAATTGGAGGAGCGCCAAAGGTACCAGTTTTTCGTCGTTTCATCCAAGTGATAAAACCTAATACTATGCCACCTATGAATGTGATGCAAACTAGTAAATTCATTACTTTATTTGCTGTACCGAATAGATGACCTTCGTGAAGGGGGATACCATAGCTAAACCATTTTCCTACAATTCCATAATCTTGATAGTCAACTTTACCTAATTGTTTGCTAGAATATTGATCATAATAAGCTGTAGTTTCTTCTTTAGGTGGAACGTCTAGACCAGTTACACCACTGTTACTGCTTTTAGAAACAGTGAAGACACCATCTTTATCTCCTGGATATACTACTGAGAAGGGTTCTTTAATGCCATCTTGTTTACTTTGAGTTATAATGTTCTCTAAGCTTTGTTGACCATTTGTACCAATCATACTTGTTGAATTACCATGATGCTCTGCATGTGCATCCTCTTCCGATTTCGGTTTTTCTTTAGTTCTAGTTGCCCAAGGTAATTCATTATCCTCAGATTTTGGAGGGTTAGATTTTAATGCTGTATATCCTAACTTTGGATGATCTTCTGCAAACTGATTAATTTGTTTCCCCATAAACGCCGACCAAGGTAAGCCTGTTAAGACTACTATAAAAATAGGTATAGCTATGATTAATCCAACTATTGCATGTAGTCGTCTATTAAATAAGAATGCGTTTTTCTTTTTAGTATTCTTTAATGCTTTTGATTTGAAAGTTAAATAAACACCAGATAGTATCATAAAGATTGTCCAACATGCTGCTAATTCAACTAAATAATTTACGATTGTACCACCAACAAATAAAGAGCTGTGTAATTCTCTAAGTACATTTGAATAAGTGAATTTAGCATTTTGATTAGCCACTCTTTGATTATGTTCATCTAAAAATATGTATCTAGAGTCTCCTTTGTCATTACCGATTGTGACACGGTTATTGTAAGGTTCATCCATAATACTTATTTTTTTGATTTCGTATCCTTTATAAACTTCTTGTATTTCTTTAACTGCACCATCTAATGATTGATGACCTTTTGTTTCGCTATTTGAGAAAAATTCATCCTCATATATATGATTCTCTACATTGGTAAAAAATAAATAACCAATGCCTGTTAAAGATAAAGTTAGAAGTAAAGGCGTAATAAAAAATGCTGCGTAAAAATGTAAACGTCTTAATGGGTTATAAACTTGTTTCAAAATAACATCCCCGATTTCTTTATTTATTCTCGCCTAGTTAAAGGTATAACTTCAAGAAAATAAATACAATATGAAAAAGTGGAAAATTATGAAACTTTAGTGAATTTAGAAAAAGCCATGTAATAAATGTATCCAAAATGTAATATTAAAACACTCTAAAAATTCAGAATAAAATGTTAAAATTGAATAAATGAGATGAGGTGAATTACTGTGCTTACAAATGTAACTTTAATCAATGACAAAAAAAGTCGAAAAAATATAATAAATAAATTTTATAAAGGCTTAAATCAAGAAAGTATTCACGAAGCCGTTATAAGTTTAGAAGAAAGAAAATATCAAAATTTTGAGCATGGTGAAGTTTACTTTCAAGGCGATCTTAGTTCGGAAGAACAACAAGATTTAAATTTAAGTAAATCAGACGGGTTATTTATTATTAATGAGGATAATAAAAAGTGTGGAGCAATTGTCCCTTTACAACTTATTGTCCAATATTTAGCATCTAATCAAGAAGCAATTGCTAAAGAAAAAGGGTTAAGTATTATACAATTGGAGAATATTATCGATCGTTTAGAGTTAACTCTTAAATCAGAAGGTTTATAAAATACAAATAAGTCACGATTTCGTGACTTTTATTTTTTTAGAATGGAGTGTTAAATATGTACGAAGCAATTATTTTCGATTTTGACGGTACAATTATAGATACAGAGATTCATTTATTTAATACACTAAATAAGCATATTGAAAATTATAAAAATCCACCTATATCTTTAGATGAATATAAAGCCTCAATCGGATCAGTATCAAAAGAATTAGATGAAAGAATATTTAATGCACTAGGTTCAGAAATCGCATTAAAAGAAATGTTTGAAGATCATTATAAAGGCACATACAATTTACCAATAAAACCAGAAGTTAAAAAATTATACGATTATAGTGTGGAAACTAATTTGAAGATGGGTATTGCTACAAGTAGTTACAAAAAAGATATAATACATAACGTTGAACGTTTAGAGTTGAATAAAAATATAAATGTTATAAAAGGAAGAGAAGATGTAGCATTTGTAAAACCTAATCCGGAATTATATATTCAGGCAGCTCATGAATTAAACGTAGAACCTGATAAGTGCTTAGCAATTGAGGATACACCTAATGGAGCTCAAGCAGCTGTTGATGCTGGAATGGATGTTATTGTTATAACACATGATATTACAGAAGACTTGGACTTTAGTCATATAAATATTTTAGATAAGAATGTAAAGGCTGAAGAAATTATAGAACGTTATCTTGAACGAGCATAAAATAGGTTTTATTTAATAGTTTAAATCTAAGATTAATTTAATCCCAACGTATATTGATTAATGTTATAATAAATTTACTAATGACATTTAGAGGTGTTGCATGAATAACGAACAATATAAATCAGTTGTTTATAAAAAATTGTGGTTTATAAACAATAAAGAAAAAGAAGTTGCTACAGAAATGCTAAATAGCAATGAAAATCTATTAGAGCAACATGGTAAACCTAGTCATTTTGTTTCTAATTTTCTTGAGAAAGAAATTATAGATAAAGCTAAACCACCGAGTTCAATAGATAAAGCTATGACGTTAGGTGGACTACTATTTGGTAATGTCCTCATGGTAGGTATTCTCATTACGGCAGCATTGTTAATATTAGGTACATTCACTTTATACTTTACAAAACCTTTAAGTGAGGCGCTATTATTTCAGCTACTCTACATCATTCTAGGTGTCGTATTACTTTTCATTGGTTATAAAGGCATAAAGTGGGTAAATGCTTACTTCACAAAAAGAATACTAATAGCCAAATGGCTCAAAGATTTATCGTAGCATATGTAGGGGGTGTCATGAATGAGTTTATTATATTTTGACGAGTGGCGTGAAACACGAGCAACTATAAGATATATAGCACAAATAATGGGTAAGTGTTGTATAGAAACAAAAGAACCAGAGCCACTATATAAACATGTCATGCTGACAGTTAATCAAGTTGGTTTATCAACAGGTGTATTACAAAGTAATGGTCATGAATTTGAAATAACTTTAGATTTATTGGATCAAACATTGGTTGTGAAAGTAGACAAAGAAGAGCACTCATTACTAATAAAAACAGGACAAACAATTCAGGAATATTATGAATTTATTTTCGAAATATTAGAAGAACATGGTATAACAATTAAAATTAATACGAAACCTTATAATATACCTTATGAAACAACATTAGATAAGGATGATAAAGAACGTACTTTTAATCCTAAAATAGCTTATCATGCACTTCGCTTGATGCAACAAGCACAATACGATCATTATCAATTTCTACATTCAAGAAATATTAAAGATGTAAAAACAGGTTTATTCTGGGATAAATTTGATGTTACTTCTATTTTTTATGTTGAAGGTAATGATGAATATACAGTTTCATTATGTTATTATTTTGGAGATAAGTATAGAGAGTCGCCATACTATGTTCTGAAGATTAATCCATTTAAAAAAGATAAAATAAATTTAAAACAAGTTGAACCCTCTTATGCTGAATACAATGGTAAAGATGGTAGCTTTTTAATTTATGAAGAAGACTTAGAAAGCATTATGAGAAGAGATGAAGTATTACTAACTTTCTTTAATAGTGCTTATCAAGCTTTACTTTCTGGTGTGAGTAGTAAATTAACAAAATAATAAAATGCATTATAAAGAGAGTGGGTAATGAGTCTAATTTTATTATAAGATTTCATGTGCCCACTCTTTTTTAAATCCTTAAATGATATTTTTGGTAGTGTATGAGTCTTAAGGATTCACCAAACTTTTTACTAATCAGATGATAATCTTGATCTATATTGATAGTATTATTATTCTTGAATTTTATTTCTGTATGATATGACAATGGTTCAATATGTTGTATTTGCTTAGCATTGATTAACATATCATCAAAGTGAGATTTTGATGTAGTAGGGAATAGAACAAAGTCTTGTGTAGCGTAAATCATGAGAGGAATAAGTTTATGAACTTTCAAAATATATTTAGCATATTGTTCGCGAGTGCGCATATTAGCACCCTCAATTTTTAAAGCATCGTCTATAAGGGTTTTAACAGAAAGGTTAGTGTATTGGATTGGATGCTGTATATATTCTATTTGGTATTTATATATAGGATTTTCTGAACGTTTTAAAAAGGTCATGTCTGCACAAATTAATGTCTTCAGTAACTACACCTCCTAACACTTAATATTTTATATATAAATACTGACAGTGTATAGCTCATTGTTAAAATCTAAAATAAGAATTCCGATTTTAATTTTTCTCTAGTTGATTTTCTATATCTTTTAATTGATGAAGGACTCTTATTCATATATATGCTTATTTCGTTTGTAGAAAAACCCTGTAATGTTAAATTGAGCCAAGTCAACTCCTCTTCATTTAAAATCTCCAATAAACTATATAATTCATATTGATAAAAATCACTGTACGATTGATCAAGTAGTGTATAATCAGACGTAGGCAAAAAACGGTTTATTTCTTTAATATTTCTTCTTAGACAATCGATTAAAAAATACTTTAACTTTAAATAAATGTATTTTTCCTGATTTGTAGATTTCGATTCATCATAGGATTTTAATAAATCCCATAGTTTTATAACCATAAGTTGAAAGTAATCATCGTAATGATATTTAATTTGGTGTTGATGCAAAAGATGATGTATCATCTTTTCATATTTTTTATAATTCAAATTGAATTGCTTGTCTAACATGGTTGCCTCTTTTTGTGGGCATGCACACTAGTATTTCCGGATGTACTAATTATATATATTTTAGGAACAAGCGTTTAATTTGAAAACAACATATATAAAGGTCTAATATAGATTAAACAAAATAAAACGTAAATTTACGTAAAAAATATAAAAATATAGCCGAAATAAAACATAAAAAAGCACATTAAAAATTATATGTTTAAATGATTTACAATTGCCATAATAACGTGTATATTTGGATATATATGGACATATGTTTTATTGGGGCAAAGACTAGGAGGTTCATCTTATGGATTATGAACACTTAAATTTAGAACATTTTTTTGCGAGAAACAATGAACTAAATAATATTAGAGATAATGCTGATTTTGTAATGATTAACAATGTAAACCGATTTATGAATTATAGAAATGGCGAAGAAGAAGGAACGATTAATCTAAGTCATTACAACTATAAAAATAGATCAGCTGCAATGTCATTTATTTTCATGGACTATACACCTTATAAATAAGCAAACATGCTTTTAAAGTATGTCTGCTTTTTTATTTGAATTGAATTATAATAGTAATTAAAACTTAATAATTTAAATTTTGAATATTCCGTTGTAATCCTTTAAAATATAAGAGGTAAACTTTTTAAAAATAGTTAATCAAAATGATATCGGTTATAAGTTTACAAATTTAGAGGTGAAACGATGAAGAATGCCAGGCTAGAAACAATTAAAAATATAGTCGTATTATTATTAGTTTTAGCAATAATTGTTGGCCTGTTCTATTATTTAATTTCAAATCATTTAAAGTTTTACGAAGTAGATAAACAAGAAGAAAATGTAGAGGTACCACTAACTTTAAGTAAAGCTGTTGAAAAACAATATAAAAATGATACGAAAATGCAGGTAGCAACAGAGTCAGGCAATTGGAAGAATGCGTCAAGAAGTGAAATACATGATGTAATGGATGTTGAAAAGATACTAAATGATAAAAAACAAGTTTATCAGTTTTTAAATTTATCAGAGTATCAAGGTATTGATGAAAAAAGATTCCACCACATGCTAAGAGAAAGAGGAGCACTTGAGAAATACTCAAATCAATTTTTAGATGCTGCTAAACAAGAACATGTTAATGAGGTGTACTTAATTAGTCATGCTATTTTAGAAACAGGTAATAATAAGAGTAAACTAGCTAATGGTGTATTATTAACGGATAAAGGAAAAGTGACAAATTCTAAAGAAGAATCTGATGGTAAGAAATACTACAATTTCTATGGTGTAGGCGCATTAGATGAAGATCCAATAGGTACTGGAGCTAGATATGCTAAGAAAAAAGGTTGGGATACCCCACATAAAGCAATATCAGGCGGTGCTAAGTTTATTCATGATCACTATTTATCAAATCCAGAGCAAAATACTTTATATAGTATGAGATGGAATCCTGAGAAACCAGGTGTACATCAATATGCAACGGATATTAAATGGGCACAAAGTAACGCACGTATTATTGCAGAATTCTATTCAGATTTAAAAACAGAAGGTAAGTACTATATTGTTTATAAATATAAAGATACTGATAAATCACTTTCTATAAAAGAATTAGATAAAAAACTAGAACAAGAAGAGGCTAGAAAATAAAATCTAACTCTATAAAAACAGCCAATCCAGGAAAAGGATTGGCTGTTTTTTTATATGATAAATCACTTTTAATAGAAGATAGTGTCTATGTGAGCTAATATCATGCTTAATCCAATAAGAGTATGTCTACATAGCACAGATGCTTAATATCGAAACACTTGATATAAGCATATTGTCAGTCCAACTTAATTATGAAGATTGTTTTGTGTTAAATTATAGGAATAGTTGCTTATCTAAGTATAATATTTAGTTAATCGTCATAGTATTCTATAGATGGTTATGTTTGGTTATTAATATAACCTTACATGTGTTAATGTATATCTGAAAGTTCATAAAAAAAGAAAATTATCGAAAGTATAATAAATATAGTAATCCAACCATTATAAATTGGGTCTTCATAAAAATTTAAAACAGAAAATTTATCGAAAAATAAAAATATGTTTACTTTGGCTGGTACATAGCCAATTATTTTAAATAAAGTAACTATTGTGAATCCTATTATAAGAACTATAAACATACTAGAAAATGCTTGTTTTAATTTCATATTTTAAACACACCCTTATAAGTGAACTACTTAACAAATATTTTATCATATAAATACCAAATTATGTAAAAAATTCGAAATTATATTGTAATGTGAGGTGTTTATATATACATAAATGTTGTAAGTGTTGACAACGACACAAACGTAGAGTAGATGTCTTTTTAGCAGGAGCTGAATTGATTTAAAAAAATCGTAAGTTATAAAAGATTACATTTTAAATAGAAGCAATAAAATTGTTAAATCTATATATCGAAACACTTGATATAAGCGTATTGTCAGTCCAATTATATACTGCTAAAATAATTAAAAAAGTCCGAGACATATTATATATGCCTCGGACTTTCTATCGTTATATTATGATGCTTCTTCTGAATTTGAACTTTCAGAAGATTTCTGATCAGAAGATTGTTCTTTTTGTAAGTCTTCTATTTTCTTAGCATCTTTTGCTTCGTCTGGAATTTTAATTTCATCTATATCATTGATTTTATCATAAGTAACTTTTGTCTTGATGTTAGCTGTGTCTTTGTCTTTTTTAAGTTTAGAATCTAAAATATATGATTCAATTTCATTATCTTTATTTACTTTAAGAACTGCATCACCAGAAACGTCATCAATTTGATCTTCAAATTGTTCAAGTTGGTCTTTATTACCTGATGAACTAGCTAATTTTTTGAAGTCTTCTTTATTTTTGATGTTATATTTTAATTCATATCCATCATCGACTTTTTTAGCTTTAGCATCTTTGAATCCATCTAATGATTTAACGTATTTTTCATAGTTTAATTGATCTAATGAACTATCTATATCCATGTTATCTACTTGAGATGATAAATCTATCCATTGATCGTTCGCTTTAGCTACCATTTTTTTACCTTGTACGTAAATCGTCATTTCTTGACCGGCTTGATTTGTTACTAGTTTTGCTGTTTCTTTTTCGTCAACATCCATGCCGACTTTGACTTTTTGTGATTCACCGTCTTTAGGTTTCATTGCAATCGCATTATCTGTATGATAACTATTAACATCTTTAGCATTGTCTTGTAAATCAGATATTACTTGACTAGCACTTTTAGTTACTTCTTTTTTTTCAGTTTTCTTTCCTGAATCATCATCACCGCTATTTCCACAAGCTGCTAATAATAGAGATGAAGATAAAAATAAACTGCCTAATACTCTGAATTTCATTTGGCTTCCTCCCTTGTTTTAAACATGGTAACATTAAATATAATTTAATTGCAAAAATTATTATATTTATGTCCATTTTATTACATTTACTTAAGTTTTTTCTTGGGTGAAAGTATTAATATTGCAACAAATGCAATGAGTATTTTTAATATAAATTTCATTTTATCACTCCGAAAGTGTTTGTGGTTGAGGTTCCTTTTGCTTACGCTTAGTAGGATCTAATTTTCTTTCTATATACCCTAACACAATATCACTTAGTACTGCTAGTAAAGCTGTTGGAATTGCACCAGCTAGGATAAGTGATGTACCGTCTGTAGCATTTGTACCTCTAATGATTATATCACCAAGGGATGAAGAGCCAATGAATGATCCTATAGCTGTAACACCAATTGCGATTACAAATGCAATTCTTATACCACCAATCATTACGGAAAGTGATAATGGTAGTTCGACCATCGTTAATACTTGTTTAGAAGTCATTCCCATACCTTTACCCGCGTCTTTGATTCCGCTATCTACGTTTTTAATACCAGTATAAGTATTTTTGATGATAGGGAGTAGGGCATATAGGAAGACAGTCATAACAACTGTATTTGAACCCAATCCCATAACTAGCATTAAAATAGCTAATAGTGCTAAAGCAGGTACGGTTTGTATGATATTTGCTAAAGTTATGATGAAACCTGATAATTTAGAATATCTTGCAATAATAATGCCTAATGGTATACCTACTATAACCGCAAATAATACGCCATAAACAGAAATGAGTAAATGGTCTAAGAATAGTTGAAAAATATAACCACCATTATACTTATAGTATTCAATTAATTGTGTTAATACATTTCCATTCGTCAATTTACTCACCGTCCTTTTCGTCGTCAAAATAATTATGTTTCTTAAGGAATTCTTCAGCAACTACAGCTGGTTCTTTTAAGTTATTATCAGCTTCGTAGTTTAATTTTTGCATTTGTTCAGTTGAGATTTTTCCTTCAAGTTTTTTCATCGCTCTATCTACATAAGGTTTTTCTTTAATTAATTCTTCAGTAACTAGAGGACTTGCATCATATGGAGGGAAGAAACGTAAGTCGTCTTCTAATACAACTAAGTCATAACTTGCGATTCTACCATCAGTTGTATATCCAAGGACTACATCCATTTTTCCAGTATTTAATGCATCATATACTAAACCGATTTGCATAGGTCTTGTACGTTTGAAGTCAAAACCATATTTTTCTTTGAAAGCAGGATAACCATCACCAGGTCGTTTCATCCAAGAAGAGTCTACGCCTGCCTCTAATTTATCTGCAACATTTTTCATATCCGATACTTTTTTAAGGTTATATTTCTCAGCTGTTTCTTTTGTAACCATCATAGCGTATGTATTTTCGAATCCGTATGAACCGTACCATTTTTGATTATAATCTTCATCGAAAGCTTTTCTTACAACTTTCAAAGCTTTATCAGGATCTGTAATAGGGTCCATGTTTAAAGCGCCAGTTAAATCTGTACCTGTGTAACGTGCACTGGATATATTAGCGTCACCTGTATTCATTGCGTTGAATGTAACAGTTGAAGAACCTAAATTATTAATCATTTGAATATTATTTTCGTTAACATTATCTTTTTTTGCTTCATGTTCAATCATTAGTCTATCTATATGACCTATTATTTGTGATTCACTTGTGTTTTGCATTCCGATTTTTACAGAGTTTTTATCACCAGTTCCTCCAAGAAAAGGTAGGGAACATCCGGATAAAATTACTGTTAGCGTAACTATCGGAATAAACAATTTAAAATATTTTTTCATGTTTATGTTTCCTCCTTATCTTGAAACTTTTAACCCTTTAGGTGTAACCCATTCTTCGACTTTAGAAAGTACAAAATCCATAATTAGCGCGATTGCTGTAACCGCAATTGCACCACCGATTATTAGGTCTGGTTGATATAGGTTTAACCCGTTAAAGATAAAGTCACCTAAACCACCTGCTCCTATGAAACTTGCTAAAGTTGCCCAACTGATAGCATATACACTAGATAAGCGTATACCACTCATGATTACAGAAATGGCTAGAGGGAGTTCAACCATATACATTTCTTGGAATTTAGTCATCCCCATACTAATGCCGGCACCTTTAACGTTTTTATCAACATTATTAATGCCTATGTACGTATTGTTTAGTATAGGTAATAAAATATAAATAAATAATGCAATAATTGCAGGTAATTTACCGACCCCTAAGAAAGGTATCATAATTGCTAATACCGCTAAAGATGGTACGGTTTGTAGAACACTAGCTATTGACAATACTATTTTGGCAAGTTTTTTCGTTCGTGTTAACACGATGCCTAAAGGTATTGACACAACCATTGCTAGTAAAAGCGCAACGAAAGAGATATAGAAGTGTTCTATTGTTTTTTGAAATAGTTCTTGTCCATTAACTTGAAGAAATTCTATCACAATTGTTCACTCCTTATTTAATATCACTTGTTTTTGCTTCTTCTTCATTTAATCCCCAAATTGAATCATAAACTATATCAACAAGGCTAGCTCTTGTTATAACACCTTTGATTAAGTTTTGGTTATCGACAACAGGAATTAATCTAACGTTTCTCTTAAGTATTGTGCGCACTGAATCTTGAAGCATCGTACCTGTTTTAACAGTGTAAACATTTCGGTCCATCATATCGATAATATCGCTACCTTTTCGATAGCCTTCATTTAAGTCTTCAATGTCAATACAACCTACTAATTTACCTTTGAGATTCGTAACAAATAGAACATCGACACGTCTATCACGCATTAATGTTACAGCTTCGTCTATTGTTTTTTCAGAAGTAATTGTAATAGCACTAATCATAGCGTCATCTACCACTTTTAAGTTAGGTCTATCTTGTATCAATCTATTTTGACCGATAAATTCACTAACGAAATCATTAGCTGGGTGTTTAAGAATGTTATTAGGTGTATCAAATTGAACAATTTCTCCTTCAGACATGATACAAATTCTATCTGCTAACTTAATAGCTTCATCCATATCGTGTGTTACGAAGATAATTGTTTTTCCTAATTTATGTTGTAGCGTTTTGACAAGATCTTGGAGTGTATCTCTCGTAATAGGGTCCAAGGCACCAAACGGCTCATCCATAAGGATAATGTCTTGATCTGCTGCTAGCGCTCTAACGACACCTATACGTTGTTGTTGTCCTCCAGATAATTGAGAGGGATATAAATCTAAATAGCTTTCAGGTAAATCAACTAAATTAATAAGCTCTTTTGCTTTCTTTTCTTTTTCTTCTTTATTCCATTTTAATAATTTAGGAACTAGAACAATATTTTCGCGAATTGTCATATGTGGCATTAAACCAATTTGTTGAATGACATATCCTACACTTCTTCTTAAACTTACTGCATTCATCTTGCTTAAATCTTTCCCGTTTAAAGTGATTGTTCCACCAGTGGGTTCAATCATGCGATTAATCATTCTTAAAGCAGTAGTTTTACCGCTACCACTCGTACCAATAAATGCTATAAATTCACCAGATTCAATTTCCATACTGATACTATCTACAGCTTTTTTACCGCCACGATAAACTTTAGTTAAGTCTTGTATTGATAACATAACACTTCTCCTTTATTTTAATATGTAAAATAACAACGTTTATCATTATAGCATATTATTTGCATATTTATAAAATTTACATGTGCTAAGGTTTTTGAAAAGCGAATATTCTAAAAAATAAGAAAATTTATAAAAAGCGTAAAATCGCGAAAAATATTAAAGTAAGAATATTGTCATATATGTAAAGAATAAAAAAGTGACAAGAAATCGTATGCTAAAATCTTGCATATAGTGCATGGACAATAGTGTTTAAGGCATATTACGGTTAGAAATTTGAAATGAGGTAATAATATAATATAAAGAATAGAGAAATCATACATTTATTTTAAATACTAATGGTAAAATTAAAGTAATATAAACTGTGTTATTTTGGAGGAGAAAAATTTGAAAGTAGCAATTATAGGTATGGGAACTGCTGGCGTAAGCACTTTAAACCAATTGACTAAACATAAAAATTTTAAAAACATCACCGTGGATATTTTTGATAGTTCAGAAGACATGGGGATGGGGAAGCCATTTCAAAATGATAGTGATCGTTTACTTATTAATCTTCCGGCCAATCAAATGTCATTAGATCTAGATGACGAAAAAGATTTTAAAAAATGGTATAAAAACAATGACATTTTTGATTATGGAAAAGCAAAGTATTTACCAAGATTAGTTTTTGGTCATTATATGAAATCTATTTTACATAATATTTTAAACAAATATGATAATATCTTCGTTCACAAATACAAAGTTGATAGTTGCTATGTTGAAGAAATTAAAGATGAGCGAGGACAATATAAAATAGATATTTGTTATATAGAAGATAATGAAGCGGTATGTCAAAAATATGATTATGTTTTTATGACGATTGGAACTTTACCTTACAAAGATCCTTATAAATTAAAAGGTGTGAAAGGATATATAGAATCACCTTATCCAACTGTACAATCTTTGAGAGGCGTTAAAGAAAATGACGATATTGCTATTATTGGTACAGGATTAAGTTCAGTTGATGTTATTCGATATGTTATGGAAAACCATAAACAATTTCCGATTGTAGTGACTTCTAGACATGCTCAGTTTCCGACAGTTCGTGGTATTAACCATGATATTAAATTAAAGTATATTTGTGTTGAAGAAGTAGAAAAAATCAAAAAAATTCATAAAGGAATAGCACCATTATTTGAAATAGAAGAATTGTTTAAAAAAGAGTGTGAATATCAAAATATTGATTTAAAGAAAATGTTACATCGATTTAAAAAAGATAATGTAATCAATATAAAATATGATTTAAAGCATGAAGACGAAGTTGGGCACTTCCAATCCTTTGTTGAAGAAGTAAAACATAATATGATTCCACTATGGAACGCAATGACTATAAAAGATAAAGAAACATTTTTATCTAAATACGGTCAGCATTTTAAAAGAAACGCTAACCCCATGCCACAATCTTCAGCTAAACAATTAATTGAATGGATAGAAAGTGGAGATGTAGTTGTAAAAGAAGGATTAGAAAACGTTCGTAAATATTATGGGAAATTTAGACTAAAATATAAAAATAGTGAAAATGAAGATAGTTATCACTATGTTATTAATGCAACAGGTCCTAAAATGCATTTATCTGAATTAAATGAGGATGAGCATTTTATAAAAGGTTTAGAAAATAAACAAATCATTGCGCCTCATCCTTTTGGTGGTATTTTAGTAGTGCCATATTCTAATGAAATAATTAGCCCTAAATATGGAACAATGCCAAATTTAAAAGCAATAGGACAAATTACAAGTGGTGTAAATTTTGATGTTAATGGCGTTTCATTATTAGTGGATGAAACAGTTAGAGCCGTTAATGATTTATATATTGAACTAGAAGAAAGAAACTTAAAAAATAATAACAAAAAGAAAAAGTCGAAAAAGAAGAAAAATAAATAAATATATTAAATTTAGTAATATATTTGTAAACCATACTATTTTAGTATAGAATATGGTCATCAGTGATTACTGATGATTATAATTTAATAATATTCTTTCGGGGCAGGGTGAAATTCCCAACCGGCGGTAAATCAAGCCCGCGACCTGCATTTGCTTAGCATTTGTGGCTGATTCAGTGAAAATCTGAAGCCGACAGTATAGTCTGGATGGGAGAAAGAATAGACGAAGCGTATACAATACGCTTATTTCGTTATACAAAAATGTTTTTGTCTTTAATCTATTAAAGGCTTATTTCTTGATACATTTTTTACTCCCAAGACACCGAAATGTTAATTTTCGGTGTCTTTTTTTCATTTTTAGGAGGTATATAAATGAATCAATATTTAGAATTTGCTATTCAATTAGCTGAACAATTAAAAGGACAAACTAGTACGAATCCCTCTGTTGGTGCTGTTATCGTAAAAGATAATAGAATTATCGGTTTTGGTGCTCATTTAAAAAAAGGTGAAGCACACGCCGAAATTCAAGCACTTAATATGGCTGGTAAAGAAGCAGAAGGTGCGACAATATATGTTTCTCTTGAACCGTGTTCACACTATGGTTTAACACCGCCGTGTTCTAAAGCAATAATAGAAAGTGGTATTTCTAGAGTAGAATATGCTGTGAAAGATGGATCACTAAGTAAAAGTGGACACGATATGCTTGAAGAGGCAGGAGTAGAAGTAATACATTCGCCTTCAAGTAGAGCGGAGGAATTATATAAAGAATTTTTTATTCAACAAAAGAAGAAGACACCTTTTGTAACATTAAAAATATCAACTAGTCTAGATGGGAAAGTTGCTACTGATTTTAAGGAAAGTAAATGGATTACATGTAAAACAGTGAAAGAAGATGTACTTCATTTAAGAAGTGAAAATGATGCAATTATTACGGGTGGCGGCACAGTGAGAGAAGATAACCCGCTACTAACATCACGAAAACCAAACTTCAAAGAGCCAAAACGCATTGTTTTATCCCAACAGTCTTCTTTCGATGAAGATTTACAAATTTTCAAAGATCGAGATAATCCTGCAATAGTAGTAACAAACCACCCAAATTTTGAAATTAAAGACACACAAAATATTGAGTTATATAAAAGTGATTTATCAAATTTAGAAAACATGCTTCAACTTCTATATAAATTAGGTTACGCGAGTGTTTTAGTAGAAGCAGGACCTACACTTGTTAGTCAATTTATAGAACAAGATTTAGCTGACCAATTAATTATTTATCAAGCCCCGAAAGTAATTGGTGGTCAAGGCAAATATCAATTTTATCAAACAAATGATGTTTATCCTTTATCCAAAATTAAACAGTTTAAATTTATATCAACAGAAATCATTGACGAAGATCTTAAATTAATTTTAAGAAAGTAGTGAGTGTATGTTTACAGGAATAATTGAAACAGTAGGTACGATTAAAAATGTGAGCACAAAAAGTGGTGTAAAGTCATTATCAATACAAGCTCCAGAAATATGTGATGATTTGTCACTAGGAGATTCAGTAAGTGTCAATGGTGTTTGTTTAACTGTTACAGAACGAAATGATTCATTATTTAAAGTTGAAGTAATTACAGGCACAATTTCTGTGACATATTTAGAAAATCTTACGGTAAATGATCAAGTGAATCTGGAACGTGCAATGTTAGCGAATGGAAGATTCGGAGGACATTTCGTTAGTGGACATGTTGATGGCAAAGGTATTATAAAGCGCATCACTAAAAGAAATGATGAATGGTTAATCGAAATTAATGTAGATGAATCATTATTAAATCAAATGATTGATAAAGGTTCGATAACTGTAGATGGAGTAAGTTTAACGATATTCAAGTTAAATCAAAATTCATTTGAAATTCATCTCATACCTGAAACAAGATTACGTACGATTTTTGTAAATAAAAAACAAGGTGATTCTGTACACATAGAAACGGATTTATTGTTTAAATATGTTCAAAAAATAACGAATCAAAATAACAGTCAATTATCACAAGAAAAATTACTGAATTTTGGATTTTAGGAGGCTAACTATGTTTGATAGTATTGAAGCGGCATTAGAAGATTTGAAGTTAGGCAAACCTGTTATTGTAGTGGATGATGAAGATAGAGAAAATGAAGGCGACTTAATAGCAGTATCAGAATATTTAACTGTTGATACAATTAATTTTATGGCTAAATTTGCTAGAGGATTAATTTGTGCGCCTATTAGTCAACAGATTGCAACTCAACTTGATTTACACCTTATGACAAATACTAATGATAAATTCAAAACAGCTTTTACTGTAAGTGTTGATCACATATCTACAACTACTGGTATTAGTGCATTTGAAAGAACGGATACAATTAAAGCGTTAATCAGTGAAAGTTCCGGCGATGCTTTTGTTAAACCAGGACATGTTTTTCCGTTAATTGCGAAAGACAATGGTGTGCTTGAAAGAATAGGGCATACGGAAGCTTGTATAGATTTAGCAAAATTAACTGACGCAAAACCAGCTGGTGCAATTTGTGAAATAATGAATGATGATGGAACTATGTCTAACCGTGAAGAGCTATATACATTTAAATTAGAACATGATTTGAAAATGATAACGATAGAAGACTTAGTAAAATATAGAAAAAAACATGATCAAATCGTACAATTTGAATCGAAAATTAAATTGCCAACATCTTTTGGAGAATTTGATATGTATGGTTTTTCATCACAATTGGACGACAAAGAATATTTAGCGATTACTTCAGGTGACATAAAAAATGATACGAACGTTCGTATTCATTCAGCTTGTTTAACTGGAGATATTTTTCACAGTGCGAGATGTGATTGTGGTGAACAACTTGAGTATGCGATGAAATACATCAAAGAGCATGGTGGTATTATTTTATATTTACCACAAGAAGGTAGAGGTATTGGTTTAATTAATAAATTAAAGGCATATGAATTAATTGAACAAGGTTACGATACAATCACAGCTAATAAAGCTTTAGGGTTTGAAGCGGATTTAAGAGATTATACGGAAGCTATTCATATATTGAAATATTTCAATATTAATCATATTAAACTGATTAGCAATAATCCAGATAAGTTTCAACAGCTAAACGACTTAGGTATTACAATAACAGAACGAATACCAGTAGTGATGAATCCTAACGTTAATAATCAATCTTATATAGATACAAAAAAAGAAAAAATGGGTCATTTATTATAATTGAAATGGAGAGAATTGAAATGAAATTTGAAGGTAAAATGAATGGATCAAAATTAAAAATAGCAATTGTAGTAGGTAGATTTAATGATTTTATTACAGGAAGACTATTAGACGGTGCAAAAGATACTTTAATTAGACATAATGTCGAAGAAGAAAATGTCCATGTAGCTTATGTACCGGGTGCTTTTGAAATTCCATTAGTAGCTAAAAAATTAGCTAACTCAGGGAATTATGATGCTGTCATTACATTAGGGTGTGTAATTAGAGGCGCAACAACACATTATGATTACGTATGTAATGAAGTAGCAAAAGGCGTATCTAAAGTAAGTGATACAACAGATATACCTGTTATCTTTGGTGTTATAACTACGGAAACAATAGAACAAGCAATAGAAAGAGCAGGTACAAAAGCTGGTAATAAAGGTGGAGATGCAGCTCTAGCAGCTATTGAAATGGCTAACTTATTAAAAAATATAGAAAAAACAATATAAAATAGTTCATAAAAAAACTCCTAACATGTTGGTTATAAACCGATGTATTAGGAGTTTTTCTATTAAATATAATTAAAACCGTGTAATGATTATTGTTTTATTTGTTTTTCTTAAACAATGCAATACTACCAATTGTCAACAATGATGCAGCTGCAACTCCTGCCGCTCCCGTGATAAATGTCTTTTTGTTTTTTGCACTGAATATATCTAATAGCATTAGATTAATATTTTGAGGTCTCTCTGCTAAACGGCGCATGAAATAACCGAACCAATCTTCCCCGAATGGTACATACATAGTAAAGTTGTATCCTTCATCAGCTAATTCATATGCATAGTCAGTTCTGAAACCGTATAGCATTTGGAATTCAAATGAATTTTTATCGATATTATGGTTTTTTACAAATTGTTTAACATGATTAATAATGTTGTGATCATGTGTAGCAATAGATGTAAAAGCATTAGCCGTTAACAGTCTGTGTTCAATTAACTTTATATAATTTCTATCTATTTCTTCTTTAGTTTGATAAGCGATGTGAGGGCCTTCTTTATAAGCACCCTTTACTAAGCGAAGCCTTAAATCTTGATACTTATCCATAATATTCATTGCGTCGTGTAAGTATGCTTGAATTACTGTGCCGACATTATTGAATTCATTTTTCAATTTATCAAGTATTTCAGTAATGCCAACTAAGTCTTCAAATTTTTCAGCATCTATGTTAACAAATGAATTATCAAATTCTTGAGCTTTTAATAAAATTTCCCGAGTATTTTGATAAGTAAAATCTTTATCAATATTAATCCCTAATTGTGTTAACTTAATTGAAACATGTGCTTGAATATTAGCGTTATAACATCGTCGCATTATTTCGACGATATTTTGTTGTGCTTCTAACGCTTCATGGCGTGAAGTTACAAACTCACCTAAATTATCTAAAGTACAAGAAATTCCTCTTTCATTTAATTTCTCTACTGTATCGATTGTTGAATCAATATCAACTCCCGCTACAACCTTTTTCGCACCAAGTGCAGGACCCATTCTCTTAGCTGATTCATTCATAAACTTATTGTTAGATAATGCAATAAAAAAATCTTTAACGACAGGCATAGCAAGTCCTCCTTAATCAAATATCTTCTTTCTTTTATTCTATCATGTATAATATAATTTAGTTAAGCGTTTTCATACCAATAAAATATATTTTTACACTAATAAAAGAAAAAGACATAAAAATAACATAAATAACAACCTAGAAAAGGGTGTTATTCTTTAATTTGATCCATTGTAGGAGAAATTGGTTCAGATGCTATGCTAATGGCATGAGGGAGAAACGTAAGTATTAGAACAGATAACAAGAATTTTTTAAAGAAACGCATAGGTTAATGCTCCTTTAAATCATGACGTTGTTTACATTTTCAATATAACATTCGATTATGAAGTTGTTGCGAAGTTAATGTTAAGATTCAATTTATACAATTATTAATTTAATGTTAAGATATGGTTTAAATCTTTAGAATAACTTAATAAAACACAGCCATGTCACGTGTTACAATGTATGAGAATAGAATTGTTAACAAAGGAGTAATCGTTATGTTTAGGGATATGGCGTTTTATATATTTGGGAAACCGTTAGATAGCTTTTTACAGTTATTCGTATTTGAACCTATTTTAATAAGTGTTATTGCAATTTTAATAGCTATGATAACAAAGAAATCATGGACAGTATTTGTAACAGTTATTGTATTAAATTTAATAGATAACTTTTTATTAGTAACATATCAATTTAGCGGGCAGGGGCTTGGAATAATCCTATCTCAAAATGTATTGTTCTTCTTCCAAAAATTCTTCTCAATGTTCTATGAAATTATAATTTCTTATATCGTTGTTAAGTTACCGTATATGCACAGTAAATTTAAAATTGCTTAAATTAAAAAGGGAGTGGGACAGAAATCTCATTTTAATAAATAGATTTCGTAGTCCCACCCCGGCAAGGATGACTAGGATTGGAAAAAGCTTGATATAAGCGCATTTTCAATCCAGTCAGCTACTGCCATTATAATAAAAGAGGCTGAGACTTGTATTAATGTCACAGCCTCTTTTTTTTATTGTGAATGTTGCAAGACGCGGTTCACGTGCAACGCAAGCAACAACTTCAATTTATCGTCTTCATCTTTTATCAGTGTAATGTTAAAACTATTGGTTATCTTTATATAATTTTCCTTTTTCAATATATGATTGATTAATTCTGTCTAGTTCTTCATAGTCTTTGTCTGTTAATTCTCTTACTACTTTTGCTGGTCTACCAAATGCCAATGTGCGCGGAGGTATTTTCTTGCCAGGTGGTACTAGTGAACCTGCGCCAATGAATGCATATTCTCCAATTTCAGCTCCATCCAATATAGTAGAATCCATTCCTATCAGTGCATTTTTTCGAATAATGCTAGAGTGCAATGTAGCTTTATGTCCTACTGTAACATTATCTTCTATTATTAATGGTTGATCAGGACTTTGGTGTAGACAACTTAAATCTTGAATATTAACACCATTGCCTATTTTTGTAGGTGCTACATCACCTCTAATAACAGCATTGAACCAAACTGAACTTTCTTTACCTATTTCAACATCCCCGATAATTGTAGCATTTTCTGCAATATAACTACTAGAATCAATTTGAGGTGTTTTGTTGTTAAAAGATTTTATCATTCAAGATTCTCCATTCTTTTTAAAAAATTTGTTATACTAAGTTTAACAAAAAAGTAGCTATTTAGGTAAAAGGAGTAATATATTATGTGGAAATGGGAAACTGAAAAAGAAGCTAAAGGTATTGTAGTAATCGTACATAATATGCTTGAACATACTGGACGTTACGCGTTCGTTATTACAAAGCTACGTAGAGAAGGTTACCACGTTATTATGGGTGACTTAAGAGGTCAAGGACAAACTTCAAGAGTACATAGAGGGCACATAGATGATTTTGAAGAATATCATGAGCAAGTTTTAGAATGGTTATCAATAGCGGAGGAATACCATTTACCTGTTTTCACTTTAGGCGTTGGATTAGGTGGATTGATTCTTTTAAATTTATTAGAGAAAGTAGACTTAAAAGTTGAAGGTGTTTTACTTATTTCTCCATTAGTAGCTTTTCAACAAAATATTTCGACAAGAAGAAACTTTTTAGCTTCTAGCTTCGGTACAGTTGCAAAAGATGCAAAATTTGACGCTGGAATTACTATTGAAAGTTTAACTAGAAATAAAGAAGTAATCGATGATACAAATAACGATGCTTTAATGCTTAATAAAGTTAGCTATCATTGGTATAAGACAATTTTAGAAACGATGAAGACGACAATGGAAAACCTTCAACATATATCATCTATTCCATTACTATTGATGTCAGGTACAGAAGATAAAATTGCTGACTTAGATTCTATTAAATCAGTAGCAAGACACATTAATACAAATGAGCTTTATTATAAATCTTGGCATGGTTTAAATCATGAAATACACAATGAGCCTGAACGAGAAAATGTCATGAGATACTTGATATCATTTATGAATAACCGAATTCATTATGTAGGCTTACTTATAGAAGATGAAGAATAAGAAATAATAATCATACATAATAAGATTTAAACCTATCATTGTGGGTATATTATATTTATATGACACACTGGAGGAGAGCTTATGGGATATAAAGAGGGCGATATAAGTGACTTAATCTTATTAGATGATATTCAAAAAAATATAAATAATATTTTTGATAATATTGAAGAGAAATTTCAAATTGAAAAAGAAGAATTTTTAACATTAGTAGTTTTATGGAACAAAGGTTCAATGAGTTTAAAAGAATTGGACGAACACATTGATATCAAACCATATAAAAGAACTAGGTTATATAATAATTTAGTTAAAAAAGGTTGGATTAAAAAGACAAGGCCGGAAGATGATGAAAGAACAGTTATCGTAGAAGTTAATCAAGAGTTTGACGAGCATAAAAATGACTTAATTAAATATGCTTGTGAGGAAATTAAAAAAAGACAAACTTTGTTTGAAGAGCAATTCAAATCTATAGTTGATACATGTAATATCTAAACGAAACTACATATACTTCCACTTATTTAATTTATAAAATGTAAAAAGAGTCCGGGACATGAATTTGTTTCGGGCTCTTCTATTATATTGGTTGTAGTTGAGTAAGGGGATAAAAGTTCATTCGTAAGTTAATGTTATAGTTAATCCAATAAGGAATAATAGCTCTTGTTTTATAAGTTATATTCAAAAAGAGGCTGGGACATAAATACGTGTCTCAGCCTCTTTTAATATAATGGCAGTAGCTGACTGGATTGAAAATGCGCTTATATCAAGCTTTTTCCAATCCTAGTCATCCTTGCCGGGATGGGACTACGAAATCTATTTATTAAAATAAGATTTCTGTCCCACTCCCTCTTATTAATTTCTTTTTTCAATACCTATAATATATGGTGGATTATTCTTTTGATTAATAAATTGATAGTTTAATACATGTGCTTCATTTTGATCTATATTTTTAACAAAGTTTAATACATCATTTGATTCGATTTGTCCTTCTGGATGTCCTGGATAAACAACTAGCACAATGATGCCATTCTTTTTAGTTAATTCGAATAATGATTGAATGGCGGATATGGTAGTATTTGAGTTTGTTGTGATGCTTTTATCTCCTTTAGGTAAATAGCCTAAATTAAAGATAGATGCGTCGATACTATTATGTTCTGCAGAAATGATATCGGCAGCTTTTTCATGTCCTTCTAAGTAATATTGAATATTGTTATATTCTTTTGTTTTTTCTTTTGTGCTGTTAATAGCTTTTTCTTGAATATCAAAAGCATAAACTTGACCATTTGTTACTTGATTGGCAAGAAATAATGTATCATTTCCGTTACCGCAAGTTGCATCAACTACGATACTATTTTTATCTATATGACTTGAAATTAAATGCCTAGCAAATGGCAATATTCCTTCTACAATCATGATTGAACGCTCTCAGCTTTAATGAATTTTGAACCTTGCATTGTCCCACGAGCTTTTAATTCATTGTCTATAGAATTCAATACTTCCCATTTATTAACGCTCCACATTGGACCTACCATTAAATCAATAGGGCCGTCTCCAGTAATTCTATGAATAATCATTTCTTCTGGTAAAATTTCTAACTGATCACAAACGAGATTTGTATAATCTTCTTGTGTCATAAATTCAAGCATACCTTTTTCATATTGTTTAACCATTGGCGTACCTTTTAATAAATGTAGAAGGTGAATCTTAATTCCTTGTACATCCATTTGAGCTACTTCTTTAGCTGTTTCCATCATCATATTATAATCTTCACCAGGTAAACCATTAATAATATGTGTACATATGTTGATGTTATGTTTTCTTAATTTTTCTATACCTTCATAGTAGCATTTCATATCATGTGCACGATTTATAAGATCAGAAGTTTCTTGATGCACAGTTTGTAATCCTAATTCTACCCATAAATATGTACGTTCATTTAATTCAGCTAAATATTCAACAACATCATCAGGTAGACAATCTGGTCTTGTTGCTATAGATAAACCTACAACATTTTTTTCAGACAATGCTGCTTCGTATTTTTCTCGTAACACTTCGACTGGGGCATGAGTATTTGTGAAAGCTTGGAAATAGGCGATATATTTACCTTCAGACCATTTTTCATGCATTTTATCTTTAATTTCTTTAAATTGTACATGAATTGGTTCAGCTCTATTACCAGCGAAGTCACCACTACCAGCAGCTGAACAGAAAGTACAACCACCATGAGCAACGGTACCATCTCGGTTTGGACAATCAAATCCACCATCGAGTGCTATTTTAAATATTTTTTCACCAAATTTATTTTTTAAATGATAATTCCATGTATGATATCTTTTGTTATCAAAAGCAAAGCGGAATTGTTCTGTCAATTTATTTCACATCCTGTTCTACAAACTTATCTAAAGCATTTTAACATATAATATTGAACTTTTGCAGAAAAAGGTTTAGACTATTCAAATTGAGAAAAAAATTGACGGGAGTGATGCCCTTTGAAAATGCCAAAAATCGTAAAGTGGCTTATTATTGGAATGGCAATTAATATAACGGGCGCTAGTTTTTTGTGGCCTTTAAATACGATATATATGAATGAGGAATTAAATAAAAGTTTAAGTACCGCCGGTGTTGTATTAATGATTAACGCATTTGGGAGCGTAATCGGAAATTTACTGGGCGGTTCTTTATTTGATAAAATTGGTGGTTTTCGATCTATCATATTTGCTTCTATTATAAATATAGGAAGTTTAGTTGGTTTAAATTTCTTAAATGACTGGCCGTGGTATCCTTTCTGGTTAGTTATTCTAGGATTCGGTGGTGGCATAATCGTACCTGCAATTTATGCGATGGCTGCAGCAAGCTGGCCTAATGGAGGAAGAACAACATTTAATGCTATTTATTTAGCTCAAAATTTAGGTGTTTCTATTGGTGCTGCAGCTGGTGGTTTTGTAGCAGACTTCAGCTTTAAATATATATTTATGGCTAATTTGTTATTATATGTTGTATTCATTATTATAGCTTTACGTTATTATAATGTAGATTTAAATGTAAATGTGAAAAATAACGAGGGTATTTCAAGTGCTGTAGAAGTTAAAGATAAAAAGAAATTCAAAGCACTGATTTTATTATGTGTGATGTTTAGTTTATGTTGGATTGGTTATGTTCAATGGCAAACGACAATTGCGACATATACACAATCTGTAGGCATCTCCTTGAAGCAATATAGTCTTCTTTGGACTGTCAACGGCGTGTTAATATTAGCTGGACAACCATTAATCGCACCATTTATTAATCGTTTTAAAGAACGTTTAAAATTACAAATGGGTGTTGGATTAGGTATTTTTATAGTTAGTTATATAGTAACAAGTGTGGCGGAACAATTTACGATGTTCGTTGTAGGTATGGTTATTTTAACTTTCGGTGAAATGTTTGTTTGGCCAGCAGTTCCGGCAATTGCGAATAAACTTGCACCTAAAGGTCGTATGGGAGCATATCAAGGTATTGTAAATGCATCTTCAACTGTAGGTAAAGCTTTTGGGCCTGTAGTGGGTGGTGTTATCGTAGATGTATTTGATATGAAAGTCATGTTCTTTAGCATGATTGCCTTAATTCTTGTTGGTTATTATTTCTTAATAATTTACGACAAAGGAATAAAAAAGGGGAATGTTGCATAAAATGAAATAAAACTTGCAAATTCCTTAGAAATTGAATAATATTAAGAATGTATAGGAGTAGTAACTTTAATGTGAATCTTTAGAGAGTCAGTGGTGGTGGGAACTGATGATATCCATTAAGTGAACTTACCAGATGATAGTATTAAATTAAAGCAATCTTAAACCATATAAATGAAGTGCACTTTTTAAGTGAATTCTGGGTGGTACCGCGGCATTATATTTTAGTCGTCCCAACTGTAACTATGGTTTGGGGTGGCTTTTTTTATTTTACAGGAGGAACAATTAATGAATTATAATCATCAACAAATCGAGAAAAAATGGCAAAATTATTGGGAAAATAATAAAACATTTAAAACAAATGACAATTTAGGTCAAAAGAAATTTTATGCTTTAGATATGTTCCCATATCCATCAGGAGCTGGATTACACGTAGGACATCCAGAAGGTTATACAGCGACTGATATTATTTCAAGATATAAACGTATGCAAGGGTATAACGTTTTACATCCAATGGGGTGGGATGCGTTTGGTTTACCAGCAGAACAATACGCTATTGATACTGGTAATGACCCTAAAGCATTTACTGCTCAGAACATAGCTACGTTCAAGAGACAAATTCAAGAACTTGGCTTTTCTTATGATTGGGATAGAGAAATCAATACAACAGACCCAGAATATTATAAATGGACTCAATGGATTTTTATTCAGTTATACAATAAAGGTTTAGCATATGTAGATGAAGTAGCAGTTAACTGGTGCCCAGCTTTAGGTACAGTATTATCTAACGAAGAAATTGTCGATGGTGTGTCAGAACGTGGTGGACACCCAGTAGTACGTAAGCCAATGAGACAATGGGTATTAAAAATAACTGAGTATGCTGATAGATTACTAGAAGATTTAGAAGACGTAGATTGGCCTGAATCTATTAAAGATATGCAAAGAAACTGGATTGGTCGTTCAGAAGGTGCAGAATTAACCTTTAACATAGATGATACAGACTTATCATTTAACGTATTTACAACTCGTCCAGACACAATATTTGGTGCTACTTTTGCAGTGTTATCACCAGAACATCCATTAGTAGATAAAATTACTACTGAAGATGAAAAAGAGGCAGTAGATCAATATAAACTTGAAGCTTCTCGTAAATCTGACTTAGAAAGAACAGATTTAGCAAAAGATAAAAGCGGTGTATTTACTGGAGCATTTACAACTAATCCATTTACAGGTCAAAAAATGCCTATTTGGATTGCTGATTATGTATTAATTAGTTATGGTACAGGCGCTGTTATGGCAGTTCCAGCACACGATGAAAGAGATGGAGAATTTGCTGAAAAATTCAATTTAGACATCGTTACTGTATATGATGAAGATGGAAAAATGATAGATTCAGACAAGTTAAATGGTTTAACTCAAGAAGAAGCGGTACCTAAAGCAATTGAAATGTTAGAAGAAAAAGGTATCGGCAAGAAGAAAATTAGCTATAAATTAAGAGATTGGTTATTCAGTCGTCAACGTTATTGGGGTGAACCAATTCCAGTAATACATTGGGAAGATGGCACAATGACCACTGTACCTGAAGAAGAATTACCGTTGTTATTACCAGAAACTGACCAAGTTAAACCATCTGGTACAGGAGAATCACCATTAGCTAATATTGATGAATTTATTAATGTAGTAGATCCAGAAACAGGTATGAAAGGTCGTCGCGAAACGAATACTATGCCACAATGGGCTGGTAGTTGTTGGTATTATTTAAGATATATAGACCCTCACAATGATGAAATGTTAGCAGATCCCGAAAAACTAAAACATTGGTTGCCTGTAGATTTATATATTGGTGGAGTAGAGCATGCAGTGTTACACTTATTATATTCAAGATTTTGGCACAAAGTTCTTTACGATATCGGTGTAGTTCCAACGAAAGAACCATTCCAAAAATTATATAACCAAGGCATGATACTTGGTGAAGGTAATGAGAAAATGAGTAAATCTAAAGGTAATGTTGTTAATCCGGATGATATCGTTAAATCTCACGGTGCAGATACATTGCGTCTATATGAAATGTTTATGGGACCTTTAGATGCGGCAATCGCTTGGAGTGAAAATGGCTTAGATGGTTCACGCCGTTTCTTGGATAGAATCTGGAGATTACTTGTAACAGAAGAAAATCAAATTACAGATAAAGTTGTAGACGAACAAACACCTGAACTAAATAAAGTTTACAATCAAACTGTTAAAAAAGTAACTGAAGATTTCGATACATTGAACTTTAATACAGCTATCAGTCAGATGATGGTATTTATCAACGATTGTTATAAGCAAGATAAATTAAGTAAAGCTTATATTGAAGGCTTTGTGAAAATGCTGTCTCCAATAGCGCCTCATATTTCAGAAGAATTATGGGCAAAATTAGGACATGACGATACGATTGCTTATGAAGAATGGCCAACATTTGATCCTTCTTTACTTGTAGACAATGAAGTAGAAATTGTTATTCAAGTTAATGGTAAATTAAAAGAAAAAACTAAAGTTTCTAAAGATTTATCTAAAGAAGAAATGGAACAGTTTGCTTTGGAAATTGATAAAGTGAAACAGGCAATTGAAGGCAAAACAGTACGTAAAGTGATTGCCGTACCTCAAAAATTGGTTAATATTGTAGCAAATTAAAAAGAGGAGTGTAATCAAAATGGAAGAAATAACAATTAAAGAGTTAGCTGATAAAATAACTTCAAGTAGCCCTATTAATATAGTAGATGTTAGGGAAGACGAAGAAGTAGCATTAGGTGTAATCCCAGGCGCAAAACATATTCCTATGGGAGAAATACCAAATGAATTAGATCATTTTAAAGAAAAAGAAACATATTATATTGTATGTGCTGGCGGCGTTAGAAGTGCTAAAGTAGTAGAATATTTAAATGATCATGATATAGATGCTGTGAACGTTGAAGGCGGCATGAATGCATGGGGCGATGAAGGACTTGAAAATAAAAGAGTTTAAATAAACGCTGTAGTATTATCTATTATGAAAATCAAGGGTAAGATATTAATAATGTCTTACCCCAGAGTGTCGGCAAAGTCTTAGACTTTGCCGGCACTTTTTTTATGCGCATGCTTTCCGCGGGCATGTTCTCAGCCTGTAGTCTTCGAATCATGCTGTTCCCGCAGGAGTCAGCACTAAAAAATACCAAAAATTAACAATATATTTTATAATATAGTTGAAATTTTATTTAGGAGTTGATTCTATGTTAAATAAATCCGAGAATAAACGGGACCAATATGAAATGATTTCTGTTTCAGAGTTAGTACCTAAAAATCATTTATTGAGAAAAGTTGATAAAGTATTAGATTTAAACTTCGTTTATGAACTTGTTGAAGATAAATACTGTTTAGATAACGGACGTCCTTCTATTGATCCTGTTATCTTAGTTAAGATCTTACTTATTCAAAGATTATTTGGCATAAAATCAATGAGACAAACTATTAAAGAAATTGAAACTAACGTAGCTTACCGTTGGTATTTAGGATTTAGCTTTATTGATAAAGTCCCTCATTATGGTACATTTAGTAAAAATTATACAAGACGCTTCCATGATACTGACCTGTTTGAACTAATATTCGAAAGAATATTAGAAATTGCGATTAAGAATAACTTAATTGACCACTCAACGTTATTCATTGATTCAACACATATCAAAGCTAATGCGAATAAAAATAAATATATTAATCAAATTGTAAAAAAGGATACATTACATTTCCAAGAAGAACTTAATAATGAAATTAATCAACAGAGGTTAGCGCAAGGAAAAAAGCCCATAAAAAATAAGAAAAAGGAGGAATTTAAAAATAAGAAAGTCAGTACTACTGATTCAGAAGCTGGCTATTATGTTAAAGGTGAAAGAGAAAAACAATTTGCGTATAGCTTACATAGTTGTGTAGATAAAAATGGTTTTAAAATTGATCAACATGTCACACCTGGAAATGTTCATGATAGTACACAGTTAAAACCTATGGTTGAAAGATTAGAAGAAAAAAATATGTTGCCAATCACACTAGCAGTAGACTCCGGATACAAAACTCCATTCAATGCGCATTATTTACTTGAGAAATCGATTGTACCTGCAATGCCATATACAAGACCAAAAGGAAAGCCAGGAATATTTAAATCTAAAGAATTTATTTATGATGAATATTACGATAGTTATATATGTCCGAATGATGAATTACTAACTTTTAAAAGAACTATGCCAACTGGGCATAGATTATACAAATCTAATCCTATTATATGTAAATCATGTCCACTACTAAATGAATGTACAGAAAAAAGAAGTTATACTAGAGAAATTCGAAGACATGTATGGCAAGATGATTTAGATATAATCGAAGATTTAAGGTTTGTAGATACAATTAAAAAAGCATATAAACTAAGAAGTCAAACAGTAGAAAGACGATTTGGTGATGCTAAAGAACAGCATGGTATGAGATGGACTAGATATAGAGGTATTAAAAAAGTTTCCATGGACACCACGCTTATTTGTGCTGCCATGAATCTTAAAAAGTTGGCAATGTGGCTCGTAAAAGAGCCACAAATAGCCTAGATTAAACGTAGTTTAATCATGATTTCAGTGAAAAATATTAATCTATACAAAAAAACAAACTGAACTTATAAATTTAAGTTCAGTTTGTCCACAGTCTGGGGTAAGACATTAATAATGTCTTACCCTTGATTTATTTATGATTAATATGAAGAGAGTATAACGCTAACGTGCAAGAAATATTAAACAAGTCCGTTAGCAATATATTTCTTATGATTTATATAACGAAGCGTTATGCCCTGCAACATAACCAGTAACAAGTGCACTTGTTATATTATATCCACCTGTATAACCGTGAATGTCTAACACTTCACCTGAGAAGAATAAGCCAGAACAAATTTTTGAATGCATCTTATTTGGTTCGATTTCTTTTATATTTACGCCACCACCAGTAACGAATGCTTTATCGATTGGTAAAGTTCCGTTAACAGTAAAAGTGAATGCTTTTAAGTTTTCTACGAAAGTCTTGATAGATTGTTGTGATAAATTGTGATAAGTTACATCTAAATTTATATCTGACTGTTCTAATAGAAAATGCAGATAACGTTCCTGTATTAAACCTTTTAACGCATTTTTAATAGCTTTATTTGGTTCGTCTTTTAATTTTTTTATAATTTGTTGTTCTAAATCATGTTGTTTTATTTCTGGAAAGGCATCAATAGCCATTTTAATCTCTTGTTTCTTTTGTGATTTTTGTTCTTTATATACGAACTGGCTACATCTTAATGCGGCTGGTCCTGAAACACCGAAGTGGGTAAACAACATATCCATTTGATGTGTAATTCTTGGTTTTCCATTTTTCTTTAGAACGGAAAGCCCTATGTCTTGTAAACTGAGACCTTGTAATATTTTATTTTTAATGAATGGCTCACTTGATTTAATAGGTACTTCAGTTGGGAATAATTCAGTTATGGTATGTCCAAGTTGTTCAGCAAATTTGTAGCCATCTCCAGTTGAACCTGTATGTGGGACGCTACAACCACCGGATGCTATAATAACTGTTTGTGAAGGTATGAAAGTACCATTTTGTAATGTTACACCAGTTATTTGTTGATTTTCACTTTCGATTGATGATACTGTAGTTTCTTGGCGAATTTCAACGCCGTTATCTTTAATGGCTTTTACGAGTGCATCGACTACATCTTGTGCTCTATTTGAAACAGGGAACATGCGTCCATGATCTTCTTCTTTAAGGTTTACATCACGAGATTCGAAGAAATCAATAATAGATTCATTATCAAAAGTCGAAAATGGGCTGTATAAAAACTTTCCGTTTCCTGGAATGTTTTTTATTATCTCTTCGTATGGGAGTCGATTTGTAACGTTACATCTCCCACCACCAGATATACGAAGTTTTCGGCCGAGGCCTTTTTTCTTTTCTATTAATAGAACGCTTTGACCATCTTTACTGGCACTGTAGGCAGCCATTAAACCACTTGGTCCTGCGCCTATTATAATTGTATGATACATAAGTTACCTCCAAAGATTTATGTAATGATATTTTAACGAATAATGGTTTTTAAAAAAAGTAGTACAATAGAAATAAACCTGTTATTATTAAATTTAAAAGTAAATTGAGATAGGGATGAAAATATGTCAGAGAGTAAAGCGCTTGTGAGAGGGACATTTTTACTCACAGCTAGTATTTTAATTACAAAAATATTAGGTATTTTATACTTAATTCCTTTTTACGCTATAATCGGCGATGAAAAAAATCTAGCACCATTTACATATGCTTATCAACCATACACAATCATGATAACAATCGCAACTGCTGGTGTACCATTAGCAGCTGCTAAATATGTATCTAAATATAACGCATTAGGTGCTTATAAAGTAAGTCAAAAATTATACCGGTCGAGTTTTATAGTAATGTCTATTACTGGTTTAATTGGATTCTTATTACTGTTCTTCTTATCACCAACGATAGCTCAATTAACATTAGCAAACAAAGGTGGTATAGAAGGTGGATGGAAAGTTGAAGATATTACTAATGTAATTCGTACTATTAGTTTTGTTGTTCTTTTTATTCCTTTATTAGCAACTTGGAGAGGTATTTTCCAAGGCTTCAACTCAATGGGTCCTACTGCAGTTTCTGAAGTGACTGAACAAATTGCTCGAATTGCATTTATTTTAGGTGGAAGTTACATTGTTTTATATGTAATGGATGGTTCAGTGTTAGTAGCGAACCAAGTTGCTACTTTTGCAGCTGGGATAGGTGCGATTGTTGCCCTATTAACGTTATTATATTACTGGATAAAACGTAGACATTTAATTAAAGCAGAAGTTGCACAAGATACGAGCGATATAGATGTTTCTTATGTCAAAATATATAAAGAAATCATTAAATACAGTATTCCATTTGTAATTGTAAGTTTATGTTTTCCAATCATAAATTTAATAGACCAGTTTACACATAATACTGGACTTGCTATAGGTGGAGTAAATAGTTCTCTTCACGATGTTTATTTTACAATGCTTAGCATGACTACTAATAAAATTGTAATGATTCCTACTTCATTAGCGGCAGGTTTCGCTGTAAGTTTAGTACCGTTTATTACTAACACTTACAATTCAGGAAGAATTGATGAAATGCATATACAAATAAGAAAATCATTAGGAGTACTACTATATTTAACTGTTCCAGCTTCATTAGGTATTATGGTATTAGCACAACCATTGTACAATGTGTTTTATAGTTATAGTCCAATGGGTACAGAAATTCTATTCTGGTATGCACCAGTTAGTATATTAATAGCGTTATTATCAGTAACAGCATCGATGCTTCAAGGTATTGATAAACAAGCATTAACAGTATGGATAGTGATTGGCGCATTAGGCGTTAAAGCAATCATCAATTTACCTTTAATTATTGCTTTTAATACTTTAGGAGCAGTATTAGGTACTGCAATTGCACTATTGATCGCAGTAGCATTAAATTGTTATGTTCTTTGGAAACATGCTAATTATAAGTTTAATGTAACAATTCAACATACATTGAGAATTCTATTTTATACAATTATCATGATGTTGTTCGTAGAATTAAGTTACTTTATTATTTCATTAATTATTGATCCAACATCGAAATTGGGTGCTTTAATAGTATTAATAGTAGGTGCTCTAGTTGGTATGATTGTATATGGTTATTTAACAATGCGTTCTCGTTTAGCTGATGAATTCTTTGGTGATTTAACTGCTAAAATAAGACGTAAAATTAAGTGGGTGTAGAAATGAGACTAGATAAATTTTTAGCTAATGCTGGAATTGGAACTCGAAAAGAAGTTAAAAAATTTGTAAAACAAAATTTAGTAACTGTTAATGATGAACTGGTTAAAAAACCAGATATTCATATTAATCCAGAAGAAGATATTGTCGTTTTTGATGAAATACCTATAGAATACGAACCAGTTGTTTATTTAATGATGAACAAGCCAGCAGGATTTATATCAGCGACTGAAGATGATGAGCACGAAACAGTTATCGATATCGTTCCAGAATATATGCATATGGATTTATTCCCAGTTGGACGATTAGATAAAGACACAGAAGGGTTATTATTACTAACAAATGACGGGAAATTTTCTCATCAACTAATGAATCCTAAACATAAAGTGCCAAAAAAATATTATGTTGAAGTTGATGGTCATATAAAAGAAGAAGCGATTGGAATTTTTAAAAATGGAATAGATCTAGGTGACTTCACTTCATCTCCAAGCGAATTAGAAATTATAGAAGATGATGTTCAATCAAAAGCATATGTGACGATTTATGAAGGTAAATTTCATCAAGTGAAAAGAATGTTTCATTCAATTGATTGTGAAGTTACGTATTTAAAACGAATTCAAATAAATAATTTGAACTTGGATGAAGAATTAGCTTTAGGTGAATATAGACATATACTTGAAGAAGATTTTAAATTATTAGGATTATAAGAATAATTATATGTTTGAAAAATACTGTGTTGGGTAAACTAGTATTATTAAATAAATAGAGGTGGATATAAAATGGCTAAAAAAGCAGGATTATTTAGAACATTAGTTGTATTAGGGGGAACTGCAGCAGCAGTAGTATTATCTAAAAAAGAAAACAGAGATAAGCTAAAAAATGAATATGATAAATATAAAGAAGACCCTGAAAATTATAAAGCATCAGCAAAAGAAAAAGCGTCTGAAATAAAAGATAAGGCACAAAACGAATATTCTAAATACAAAGAAGATCCAGAGTCTTATAAAGAAAAAGCTAAAACAGAATTGAAAAAAGCTAAAGAAAATCCTAAAGGCTACGCTTCAGATGCAAAATCACGTTTGAAAAAAGATGATAGTGATAACACTGATTTACGTGAAGCTAAATTCGATGATGAAGGTGGAACAGCAAACGGTAATTTAAGAATTGTGACTGAAGAAGATTTAAAAAAATAATAATTTATTTTAAGACCGACAGTTTTGTCGGTCTTTTTTACTCTATAAGGTCGATAAAAATTTGGGAAATAAAAATGTTAAATACACACGACTATAGTCGTATGTATAAGGAAATAATACGTAGTTAAAAAACTTAAGAATTTTTGGTATTTCTATTTCATATTTTTAAAATTTTCATGTATCATATAGATAACTATTCAAGTAAGAAAGAGATGATTTCCGATGTGGAGAAATAAAGTTAAAGAATATGAAAAAGATATTGTTGAAGACTTAAAAGGTTTATTAAGCATTGAAAGTGTAAGAAATGATGCAGAAAGTAATGTTGATGAACCAGTTGGCCCAGGTCCGAAAAAAGCACTGAATTACATGTATAAACTCGGAGAAAGAGATGGGTTTAGTTATAAAGATATTGAAAACATAGTCGGAAGAATCGAAGCGGGTAAAGGTGATGACTTATTAGGAGTTTTATGTCATGTAGACGTAGTACCAGCAGGTGCGGGTTGGGACACAGATCCATTTGACCCAGTAGAAACAGAAGATACTATTATCGCTAGAGGTACTTTAGATGATAAAGGTCCTACAATTGCAGCTTACTACGCTGTAAAAATATTAGAAGATATGAAAGTAGATTGGAAAAAACGAATACATATCATTGTAGGAACAGATGAGGAATCTGATTGGCAGTGTACTGATAGGTATTTTGAAACTGAAGAAATGCCTACAATCGGTTTCGCTCCTGATGCAGAGTTTCCATTAATTTATGGTGAAAAGGGAATCGTCACTTTTAATATTTTACAATCTGGTTATGAAGAAGACGATAACGAGCCTGAAGTTGAATTAAAAGCATTCTTCTCGGGCGAACGTTTTAACATGGTACCTGATACTGCTCAAGCCAAACTTTTAATTAAAGAACAAATGACAAACGTTGTTCAAAATTTCGAAACATTTTTAGAAGAGAATGAAATTGAAGGTGAAACTTCAATAGATGAAGGTTTCTTGAATTTAACTGTTCATGGTAAATCGGCTCATGGTATGGATCCATCACAAGGTATTAACGCAGGCTTACTTTTAATACAATTTTTAAACAATTTAAATTTAGATAAATATGCAAATTCATATGTGAAATTTGCCAATGATTATTTAGTAAATTCGCCAAATGGTGAAAAAATGGGTATGAAATTTGCGACTGAAGAAATGGGAGAAGTAACTACTAATACTGGAATAATGAGTTATACTGATGTTGATGGTGGACAATTTGGTATTAATTTGAGATATCCAGAAGGTTTCAACTTTGAACAATCTTTAACACGATTTACTGAAGAAATTGCGGATAGAGGATTTGAAATAGATATGGATAAACATCAGGAACCTCATTATGTAGATAAGAATGATCCGTTTATCGATAAATTATTGTCTGCATACCGCAACCAAACTAAAGACTTATCAGAGCCGTTTACAATTGGTGGAGGCACTTATGCTCGCAATCTAGATAAAGGCGTTGCATTTGGAGCAATGTTTAAAGAATCAGAAGATTTAATGCATCAAAAAAATGAATATATTACAAAAAAACAATTATTTGATGCAACTGCTATTTATTTAGAAGCTATATATAATATTTGTGTAAAGGATGATGTAGAGTGACATTTGTATATATTAATGATGAATTTGTAGATGAATCAGAAGGCAAGGTTAGTTATACTGATAGAGGTTATAATTTCGGCGATGGTATATACGAATATATACGCATCTATGACGGTAATGCATTCACAGCTAAAGAACACTTTGAACGCTTATTCAGAAGTGCAAAGGAAATCGGCTTAAATTTAGAAGATTATACTGTAAAAAGCTTAACAGAATTAATTGAAGAATTGGCAGAAAAAAATAACGTCAAAAATGGTGGCGTATATATCCAAGTAACACGAGGAGTCGCACCAAGAAATCATCCTTTCCCAGAAGCGAGCACGAAACCTGTATTCTCAGCATTTTCTAAAAGTTATGAAAGACCATACGATGAATTAGAAAATGGCATAAAAGCAATTACTGTAGATGATATTAGATGGCTAAGATGTGATATTAAAAGCTTGAATTTACTTGGTAATGTCTTAGCTAAAGAGAAAGCAACTCAAAGTGATGCTGGAGAAGCTATCATGCATAGAGATGGAATTGTAACAGAAGGAAGTTCTAGCAATGTTTTTGCTGTAAAAGACAGTAAAATATATACACACCCAGCGAATAATTTAATTTTAAATGGTATTACAAGAAGAGTTATCAATGAGATAGCTAACGAATTGAATATACCATTTGTTGAGGAATCTTTTGATGTAGAATTTTTGAAAAGTGCTGATGAAGTTATAGTTTCAAGTACTTCAATTGAAGTTATGCCGGTAATTCAAGTGGATGACACATTCATTTCTGATGGTACAGTAGGTAAAATTACAAAAGAATTACAAAAATCGTTTAACAATTATATAGAGTCAAACATAGAAAAAATATTTTAGTGTAATTTATTAATATAGTGTAAACCACGTAAATACTGAACTTTATAGATATTTTGTATCTGAATAGGTTCAAAATACCCCAAAGTTTTCATTTATGTGGTTGAAATCTGCACAGAAAAATAATAAAATTTAAATCAAGCGCACTAAAATGACAAAAAATAAACGGGTTTTTTAAGATTAAGTAATGACTCTTGAAAATTGATGTTCATGAGTCTTTTTCTTTTTCTGAAAGTGAGGTGGATAGGTTGGAACATTTTTATCAATTAGGATGGACATTAGACTCAGCAGGTGGGGCATCTGGTGAAGCATATATGGCAGAACAAGACGGCCGCAAACTCTTCCTAAAAAGAAATTCAAGCCCCTTCTTAACAGCTTTGTCAGCTGAAGGGATTGTACCAAAATTAGTTTGGACAAAAAGAATTGAAACTGGAGAAGTTGTAACTGCACAACATTGGAAAAATGGTCGAGAGTTAGTCCAAGATGAAATGAATTCTAACCGCGTTGCCAAACTTCTTAAAAAAATACATTCTTCAAAACAATTACTTAATATGTTAAAGCGTATGGAAATGAAACCTATGCACCCAGAGTTATTATTTAATAAAATTAATAGTTCTTTATCTAGGCACGTATTAGCGAATAGAACTGTTAGAAAAGCGTTGCTATATTTAGAAGAAAATATGCCAATGCTAGATAGTCGCTTCTATACTGTTATTCATGGCGATGTGAATCATAATAATTGGCTTTTATCTGATCAAGACGAATTATACTTAGTAGATTGGGAAGGCGCGATGATTGCTGACCCTGCTATAGATATAGGTATGATATTGTATACTTATGTTGATGAAAAAGATTGGGTTGATTGGTTAAGTAAGTATGGTATTAATGATACACATGACTTAAAGAAAAGAATGAAATGGTATACGCTTATACAGGCTATTGCTATGGTTGAGTGGTACGAAGAGAAAAAACGATATAATGATATGAATGATTGGTTGAATTTCTTAAGTGAAGTCATGAATCGAAATGTATTTATATAAGGAGTTACTTTGAATGAGAATGAGAAATAAACCTTGGGCAGATGATTTCTTAAAAAGTCATCCCCAAATTGTTGATGTTGATTTGAATCAGCAGTATAAAATGGCTGAATGGTTTGAAAAAGACCAACCAATACACATCGAAGTTGGTACAGGTATGGGTAGGTTTATAACTGAAATGGCAAGACGTCATCCAGAAATTAATTATGTTGCAATAGAAAGAGACAAAAACGTCATGGTTCGAGTATTAGAAAAAGTAAAAGAATTAGAACTTGAGAATATTAAGTTGATTAATCAAGATGCTAAATTACTTACAGAGTACTTTGTAGAAAATGAAGTATCGCGAATTTATTTAAACTTTTCTGATCCATGGCCGAAAACACGTCACACAAAACGTAGATTAACATTTTCATCGTTTTTAGAAATCTATCGACATATATTAAAGAAAGACGGACAAATCCACTTTAAAACAGATAACCAAGGATTGTTCGAATATAGTTTAGAAAGTATGTCAGCCTTCGGAATGACATTCGACTTAATCAATTTAAACTTACATGAGAATGAACCAGAAGAGAACATACGCACAGAATATGAAGACAAATTCTCAAACAGAGGATTTAGAATCTATCGTATGGAAGCAAGTTTTAAATAATGTAGTTAAAAAGGACGAGACAGCCATGTCTCGTCCTTTTTTTCTTTTCTATATAATAAAAAGCGTTTATAATTATATAAAAAATATTGGAGGTTTGCCGATGCAAAATATAGTATATTTCACTTCTTTAATTAATAGAATTGATAAAAGTTCACTTGATAGTCAAATGGCTACTTTTTTGAAAGGACTAGAAGGCGAAGCAATTATTTATCAAAAACTAAAACTAATTAATCATTTACCATTTCTCTACAATATTGAACTTAATATAAATAATAGAGTACAAATAGATTTTTTAGTCGTTTCTGATGATTATGTTTATCACTTTGAAATAAAAAATTATAGTGGTGATTACTATATAAAAAACGACCAATTTATAAATGATTATGGAAGTATGTTTTATACACCATTTCAACAGTTATATCGAGCTAATAATGAATTAAAACTGCTTTTAAAGAAATGTGAAATTAATAGAGAAATAAAGACTATACTAATCTTCACTAATCCCACTTTTACTTTAAAATCCCAAATACCGCCCCAATATGAAGTTCTATTACCAACTGAATTACATAAAATCCAAAGATTGTTCAAAAATTATAAAACAGCAGAAAATCATAGAATTTTAAAAATAATTGAAGAGGAAAAAAATACTTTTTCTGACATATATCAAAATAATAAGAGAGTCCCATTTGATGATATTAAACATGGCTTGAAGTGCCCGAATTGTAAAAGCGTTGATAAACTAAACATAAGCGAGAAGAAGAAAAGTGTATGTTGTACTATCTGCTCAAATAAGTTTAGTAGAAGAAGTATATATTTGTATAACTTAAAAGAACTGTTTATTTGTATAGGCGAACCATTTACATTACAAGATGCAGAAAGATGGTGTAGTACTAATAATAAACACACACTGAGAAGAATTTGTAATAAATATTTTGAAATTATTGAAGGCAAGCCAAGAAAGTATTACTTAAAACTTTAAAATTGTGTTAAAAGCCGAAGTACAGTTTCGAAATGTAGCAAGACGATGTCCATGTGCAACATAGCGCCCCCGAAAGTTGCAAGACGCGGTCGACGTGCAACATACCACCCCCGAATGTAGCAAGACGGGGTCCACGTGCAACATAGCGCTCCCGAATGTAGCAAGACGCGGTCGACGTGCAACATACCACCCCCGAATGTAGCAAGACGATGTCCATGTGCAACATAGCGCCCCCGAATGTAGCAAGAGAAGGTCGACGTGCAACATAGCGCTCCCGAATGTTGCAAGAGAAGGTCGACGTGCAACATAGCGCCCCCGAAAGTTGCAAGAGAAGGTCGACGTGCAACATACCACCCCCGAATGTAGCAAGACGATGTCCATGAGCAACATAGCGCTCCCGAATGTTGCAAGAGAAGGTCGACGTGCAACATAGCACTCACAACTACTCTTTTACCATCACAAAACATATTTATCTAAACCTTGATGGGTGTTCATTATAATAATAAATGATAAAATAATAATAATGAATGGAGGGGAATATATTGTTTAATATTGGAGAATTCAATTTATATCCATTACAAGGTGGTATTACGAATATGGACGGTGGAGCCATGTTTGGTGTTGTACCAAGACCATTATGGACGAAGAAGTATCCGTGTAATGAACGCAACCAAATACCACTAGTATGTCATCCTATTTTAATACAAAATAATAATCATAATATGATTATTGATACTGGTGTGGGTAATGGAAAATTTACTGAAAAACAAAAACGTAATTATGGAGCTACATATGAAAGTGATATACATGGTTCTTTAGAACAATTTAACTTAACAGTTGATGATATAGATATTGTAATTATGTCACATATGCACTTTGATCATGCTTGTGGGCTAACAACGCCGGATGGTCAATCTGTATTTAAAAATGCTGTCATATACACTTCGCAAATAGAGTGGAATGAAATGAGAGCGCCTAATATTAGAAGTAAGTCTACTTATTGGGAAGAAAACCATAAAAATATTGAACATCAAGTTGTTACATTCAAAGATGAATTTGAAGTTATACCTGGTATAACGATGAAACATACAGGAGGCCATAGCGCGGGACATTCAGTTATTGAAATTGAAAGCAATGGGGAAAAAGCAGTTCATATGGCAGATATATTTCCAACATTTGCACACTTAAATCCACTTTGGGTTACAGCATATGACGATTATCCTATGGATTCTATTAATGCTAAAGAAAGATTAATACAAAAATATATAAAAGAAAATTATTGGTTCTTGTTTTATCACGATATTAATCATTTTGCAGTTAAGATTGATGATGAAACGAGAAAAATTAAAAACGATATCAGAAGGGATGAGCTAATTGAAGTATAATTTTGATGAAGTTATCGATAGAAGAGGTACAGCTACAGTTGCTTATGACGGACAACAAAAAGTATATGATTACGAGAATTTAGAACCATTTTGGATAGCTGATATGGATATTAAAACGCCCGAATTTATTATAGAACATTTGAAAAATAAATTAGATCAAGCACATTTTGGTTATTTAGTGTGGAAACAAGATGAATATTTAAATGCGATTAAAAATTGGTATAAAAAAAGATTCAGCGTTAACGTTCAAAAAAATGATATATACTATGTGCCAAGTATATTATTCACAGTCACAGAAGTGATTCGTGAATTTACGAAAGAAGGCGAAGGTGTTCTTATTCATACACCATCTTATAATGCTTTTCTTAACCTTATAGAAGGAAATAAAAGAGAGGTAGTTGAATCTCCTCTTATCCAAACTGATGAAGGCTATAAATTAGACGTAGAACAATTTGAAAAAGTAGCTTCTAGGGAAGATGTGAAAGTTTTAGTATTTTGTAATCCTCACAATCCAACAGGTAAAGTTTGGACTAAAGAAGAATGTGAGCAAATAAAAGAAATATGTGAGAGACATGATGTGTTTATAGTTTCTGATGAAATTCATATGGATTTTGTAAGAAGTGAAAACGGCTTTTATTCTATGGCAAATCTTATGCAGTTAGATTCTCCAATTTTAGTGGTAACAGGCTTAGGAAAGACATTTAACTTAGCTAGTTTAGCAAGTAGCTATATGATTACAAAACATCGCTATTTTACAATGCAATTTAATAGAAAACTAGGAACTTATTATGGACTTGCAGCTGCAAATACTTTAGCGGTAGAGGCGGTAAAAGTTGCATATAACCAAGCTGAAGAGTGGGTTGATCAATTAAACGATCATATAGAACGAAATATGAGAATTTTAAAAGAATTCGTAGATAATGAAATGTCAGATCAATTAAGTTTCATTAAGCCTGAATCGACATATTTAGCATGGATTGATTTCTCAAATAGTGGTTATAGCGAGGAAAAAGTACAAAAAGCGTTACAGTCTGTTGGTAAAATCGCGACTGGTATTGGAAATTCATATGAGCTTGATGAAAGTCATCACTTTAGACTTAATGTAGCATGTAGTGAAGATAAATTAATTGGTGGATTAGAAGCTATTAAACAATCATTTAACGCTTTAGACAACGATGAAATAGAATAAAGAAAACATAACGTACAAAAATGTACGTTATGTTTTCTTTGAAAATTAAATTTCATAAATATCTATAACTTGACCGTTGAAAGCATCGGCAATAAATTCGTAATGGACTGGGCTACCATTTTTGTTAATTGTTATTCCACCATGAACTACTTTAGTTTCAATACCAAACTTTTGGTAGGTCTTTGGGATATGTAAAATGTAAGAACCTTCAACGTCATTAAATTGGCTTTTTACTTGTTTTAAAATTTCTTCGCAGCTGTAATGTTTAAATTGTTTAAAGTAAATTAATGCTGTAAGAATCCCTATACCAGTAAAAATTGAAAACAATAACATGACTAGTCGCAACTTATTATTTTGCATGAGCATGCCTCCTTTAACTTAAATCTAGTGTACCATAAAGAAAGAATGATAGATAAAATTTTAGCAAGGAGAATCATTATGACACAAATTGGACAAGAAACAATAAATAGAATGAGAACTTTGACTGAATTACATGCTGTACCTGGCTTTGAAGGTGAAGCTCGTGAATATTTAAAAGAACAAATGAAACCTTTTGTTGATGAAATAATCGGAGATAATATGGGGAGTATTTATGGTGTAAAAAAATCTAAAAAAGAAAATGCACCAAAAGTTTTAGTTGCAGCCCATATGGATGAAATTGGATTTATGGTAACAGAAATGACAAAAGAAGGCATGTTGAAATTCACACCTTTAGGTGGTGTATCATCTGATGTATGGTTATCACAAACGTTGCAATTAAAAACAAGAGATAATCAATATTACAATGGCGTAGTAGGTAGTATTCCGAAACATTTTAGAACTGGTAAAGAATCTGGTGTTGCAATTGAAGATATGTTGTTAGACGTTGGAGCAGAAAATATGCAACAACTTAAAGATATGGGAATTAATATTGGAGATACAATTGTACCTAGAACAAATCTAGAGCAACTCACTGAAAACAGAATTTTAGCTAAAGCATGGGATAATAGATATGGATGTTTAGTTGGGTTAGAATTATTAGAAGCAGTTAAAGATATTGATTTAGATGTTGATTTATATGTAGGCGCTAACGTACAAGAAGAGGTTGGATTACGCGGTGCTTCAGCAAGTGTTAACTTAATAGAACCTGACATAGCCTTAGTAGTAGACTGTTCACCTGCCAATGATATGAAAGGTCATATCGGATTATCTGGAGCACTAGGTGAAGGTGTGTTAATAAGAATTCTAGATAGAACTATGATTTTATCTGAAAGAATGAGAGACTATTTAATTAATATAGTTGAAGAAAAAGATATTAATCATCAATATTTCCAATCGCCGGGAGGTACAGATGGCGGTGAGATTCATAAAGCATTAACAGGTATACCAACTGCAGTTATTGGTGTTTGTGCACGTTATATTCATACAAGTAAAGCGATATATGATGTTAGAGATTATTTAAATGCTAAACAATTATTAGTAGAAATTGTTCAAGACATTAATAAAGAAAAAATCGAACATTTAAAATATAATTAGAATTTAAATAAACTAGCAGATAGTTAAATTCCATATCTTGCTATTATTAAGGTTAATTATATAAGACACATGTCGTTATTAATATTAAATTTAATAATGATATGTGTTTTTTTATAGTATAATCTTTTTTAAGGAGTGTGAATAATGATCAAAATAAAATCTTTTTTTAGTAGAACGATTATAGATGGATTAAGTTATATGGCTTTAGGTTTATTTAGTACTTTAATTGTAGGGCTTATAATTGAAACACTTGGCCGTACATTGAATACATATTTTGATACATCAATAATGATTGAAATAGGAAAGTTAGCACAAAATTTAACTGGAGCTGGGGTAGGGGTAGCTGTTAGTTATGGTTTAGGCGCCTCGCCGCTCATCATTTTTGCAACAGTAGTAACTGGTATGTATGGTTACGAACAAGGAGGGGCGGTTGGCAGTTATTTATCTTCAGTCTTTGCAAGTGAATTAGGAAAAGTATATTCAGGGAAAACTAAAATAGATATTATTTTGTCTCCAATTTTGACATTATTAGTAGGTGTTTGTATTGCGAAATTTATCGCACCATTTATCGATGCGTTTATGAAACACTTAGGAAATTGGATCCAAATAAGCACGGAACAACAGCCTTTATTGATGGGAATATTCGTAAGTTGCTTAGTAGGAATGACTTTATCTAGTCCGATTTCTAGTGCAGCTTTATCTTTAATGTTAGGTTTGAGTGGAACAGCCGCAGCAGCAGCCACTATTGGTGGATGTTGTCACATGGTAGGATTTGCAGTAACAGGATATAGAGATAATGGTATTTCAGGTATCATTGCACACGGAATTGGAACAAGTAAGTTACAAATTTCAAATTACTTAAAACACCCATTTATTTTAATTCCACCTGTAGTAGCCAGTATTGTAGTAGCTCCAATAATGACAGTGTTTTGGCCGATGGAAAATAATGCAGCTGGAGCTGGCATGGGTTCAAGTGGGTTTGTTGGTCAAATTATGACAATACAAACGATGGGCGCATCTACAGAAGTATGGTTACAAATTTTATTCTTCCATTTCTTATTACCGGCTGTAGTCAGTTTATTTGTTTATCATATACTGAAAAGATATCATATGATTAAAGGTGGACAACAAACAATTATGATAGGAAGTGTAAAAAAATGAAACAATTAACATCAATAGAAGAATTTAATCAATTAACAAATGACCCAACCGTTTTCATGTTCACGGCTTCATGGTGTCCTGATTGCCATTTTATTGACCCAGATTTACCGGCATTAGAACAAAAATACAATGATTATCAGTTCGTCTCGGTAGATAGAGATGAATTTATTGAATTATGCCAAGAAGTTGGTGTGATGGGTATTCCGAGTTTTGTAGCATTTGATAATCAAAAAGAACTAGGAAGATATGTTGGAAAAGAAAGAAAAACTATAGAACAAATAAGTGAATTTATAGAAGGATTGAAGAAATAAATCGAAAAAAAGTAGGTTGAAATAAAAGTTGATTTTATTTCTCGAAACCTACTTTTTTCATTGATTTAAATAAGTTTATCACTGTAACATGGCGCTAATTTGTTGTAAACTAGATAAAGGTATAAAAATAGGAGTGTTATGTATGAATGTCTTTCAAATGAGAGATTTACTAAAAGAACGCTTGAAATCATTAGATGCTAATTTCAAGTTTGATAGAGAAGATGAAAGTTTAAGAATTGAACGTAAAGATAACCAAAAAGGTTTATCAGTAAAAATTTCACCAATTATTGCAAAGTATAAAAATAGTGGAGATAAAATTGTAGATGAAATTGTTTATTATGTAACTGAAACAATTCATGCAATGCAAGATGAATCTACTAAGGAAATCAGTAAAATAGAAATATTACCTGTAATTAGATCTACAAGTTTCCATAAAGAAACTAAAGAAGGTACTCCATTTATAATAGATGAACATACAGCCGAAACAAACATTTATTATGCGTTGGATTTAGGCAACACTTATAGATTAATCGATGAATCTATGTTAGAAGAACTAAATATGTCTCATAATCAAATAAAAGAACAAGCTTTATTTAACATTAAAAAAAGAAAAACATCATATAAATCTGATGAAGTACAAGGTAATACATTTTATTTTGTGAATACAAATGATGGATATGATGCTTCTAGAATTTTAAATCAGTCATTCCTTAAGGAAGTTTATCAAAATATCGAAGGAGAAATGCTTCTTGCAACACCTCATCAAGATGTGTTGGTTATTTGTGACATCAAAAATGAAATAGGCTATGATGTGGTAGCGCAAATGAATATGCATTTCTTCCAAAATGGTTTAGTGCCTATAACTTCGCTGTCATTCTCTTACAAACCGGATGAACCATTAGAACCTATATTTATATTAGGTAAAAATCATTCACGTAAAAGAAATAAAGAAGTAATAGAAAGATTAGAAAAAAATAGAGAAATATTTAAAAATATGAAAAATAATGAAAAGAAATGATAAGGAGTTATAATTATGAATTTATTTTATAATAAAAATGGTATTGGGGATGTATTGTTAGTTTCATTAGAACCATCAACAGAAAATTTGGAATATGAAAATCAAAATGATATTACAATTATAAAAAGCGATGGCAACATTGTTGGTTTTAATATTTTTAATGCTTCTAAATATGTTCAAATTGAAGGAAACGGAAATATCAAAACTGAAGAAAAACATGTTAGTAGTATTCAAGATTTACTAGAAAAGAATAATATCAACTATAAATTAGAAGTTGATTTATCACCTAAATTTGTAGTAGGGTTTGTTAAAGAAAAATCTAAACATCCGGATGCAGATAAATTATCTGTATGTAAAATCGATGTTGGAAACGAAACATTACAAATTGTATGCGGAGCTCCAAATATAGAGCAAGATCAAAAAGTAGTCGTAGCTAAAGTAGGAGCAGTTATGCCAAGTGGTATGATTATTAAAGACGCAGAATTACGTGGCGTTCCTTCAAGTGGCATGGTTTGTTCTATGAAAGAGCTAGATTTAGAAGGTGCTCCGAAAGAAAAAGGTATAATGGTATTAGATGATAGTTATACTGTAGGAACACCATTTTTTGAAGATGAAAGGTAGTGAACCTATGAGTTGGTTTGATGATATATTCGGTCAGTCTAAAAATAAACAAAAAAATAAAGAAAAAGAAAATGAAAATATTTCTTTTGACCATGGTTCAGAAGATGAAGAAGTAAACGAAGAAATTTATAAAAGACCAAGAGGTAAATTTAGATTTCCAATAGATATGGATGTTGACGCTGAAACTGAAACAGAGACTGAACAAAATTCTGATCAAGAGCATGATTCACAACAAGAATATAACTACTATGATGAGCGATTTTATAATGAAAATGAAGCGTCATATCCAACAAATAGAAGAAGGCGTCGCAGAAGAAGTCATGACGGAGAAGAAGCATCCTCTGAACCACAACCTAAAAAAGACAAGGGTGTTTATGAGAACAAACGTTTAACAAGACCTTCTAGCACTGAACAATATTCTTCAGTTTTCAAAAAGAAATCTGTTCATGATAAAGAAGACGATGCTTTCAATCGAAGATTATCTTCTTTAAATCAACCTAAGTTTCACGCTTCAGAAGTGCCTTCTGCTATATTTGGAATGAGAAAACAAAAAGATGTTCCAAACAGTGGTTTAAAAGAACCTTCTACACCTGATACTTCTAACATCAAAGAAGAAGATAACAAAGATAGTAACGGATATGAGAGCACTGATAATCAAAGTAGCAATAGTGAAGTGGTACGTGATACGCCCACTTATTCAAAGACGGACAATACTATAAATATTGAAAATATATACGCTTCTCAAATTGTTTCTGAAATTAGAAAAGAGCGAGAAAAGAAGCTTCAAAAGAAAAAACAATTTGAAAAAGCTTTAAGAGAAAAAAGAGAACAAGAACTACAAAATATTCAATCTGAAGAAGAAAAATCTCAAATTAAACAACAAGACGAATTTTTCAAAAAACAGGCATCTTTTATTAAAAATAATCAAATCGATGAAGAGCCGGAAGATAACACTGAAGAAACTACAACTGAAGACATTAAGTCATCAGATGATTATATTACACAACCTAACAGTGACGAAAATGAGTTGAAATTTGAAGAAGAAAGCTCTAAAGAGTCATTGCAACCAGATGTAAACGACATGACTACATATGAATTTAAAGAAATAAATTTGGATATTGATGAAGAACCAGAAGAACAAAAACGACAACAAGAAGAAAATCTTGATGTTGAAGAAATCGATGGAATAGAACCAGCTAAAGAAGAAAACTCAGAAGATTTAGACGTACAGTTTGAAGAATTAACAGAATTAGCTACAGAAGAATCAAATAATGAGTCTTTAGATAATCAATCTGAAAACAGAGAACCAGTAGAAGAAACAGCGAAATCCTCAGATTTACAATTTGAAGAAGTTGAAGATACAGAAATAAAGCGTGTTCCTAATGAAAGTGAATATAATAGTATCGAAGAAGAAAACTTTGTAGAAGATGATATTGAATTTGAGGAAGTTCCAGAAAACACTAATGAATTTTTTGAAGAAGAAGTTATAGAAGGGGTAGAGTCCGCCTTTAATGGAAATGAAAATAACGATAATTTCAAAGAAGATAATTTTGTAGAAGATGATATTGAATTTGAAGAAGTCCCAGAAACGACTAATGAAGACTTTGAAGAAAAAGATGACGACGAAGAACTGTCATTTATAGATGATGAGTTTACGACATCAGAAAAAGAATTAAATGAAACTGAAGATACTCAATCTAAAGTTGAAATCTCTGAATCAAACGAAGAACTTGAAGATAAGTCACAGTTGAGAGATGAACCAAAAAATAAAAAGAAATCTTTAGAACCAGTACTTAAACCTAATAATAAAAAATCATCTCCATTTAATGTTGTTATGACGCCTTCAGATAAAAAGAAATATCATACATTTAAAAATCAGACTTCAACAAATGTAAAGCAAGAAGCTAAAGTGAATAATGCTTCTGAAAATAATCAGACGAATAATGATTTCAACAACGAGAGCCTTGAAACAGTGACAAAACGTAAAGGACCATCATTTGTATTACCACCATTGACAATTTTAGACGATGTAGTTGAACAAGAGGATAATACAGAATGGTTAGAAGAGAAGAAAAAAGAATTAGACGAAGCGTTTTATCACTTTAATGTACCTGCTCATGTTGTCAATATGATACAAGGGCCAACTGTAACTCGCTTTGAACTATCTGTAGAAAAAGGCGTTAAAGTTTCAAGAATTACAGCACTTCAAGATGATATAAAAATGGCATTAGCAGCAAAAGATATAAGAATCGAAGCGCCAATTCCAGGAACGAGTTTAGTAGGTATTGAAGTGCCAAATCAAACACCTAGAAAAATACCATTAGGTCAAATGATTACATCTAAAGCTTTTCAACAAGCTGAAAGTAAATTAACAGTAGCTATGGGCTTTAAGATTAATAATGAACCTTTATTAATGGATATTTCAAAAACACCGCACGCATTAATAGCTGGAGCTACTGGTTCAGGAAAGTCAGTATGTATCAACGCAATTTTGACGAGTTTGTTATACAAAAATCATCCTGATGAATTGAAGTTGCTACTCATTGATCCAAAAATGGTAGAACTAGCGCCATATAACGATTTACCACATCTAGTTTCACCAGTTATTACAGATGTTAAAGCTGCTACAGCAAGTCTTAAATGGGCTGTAGAAGAAATGGAAAAAAGGTATAAAGAGTTTGCGGAATTGCATGTTCGAAATATTACGGCTTATAATAAGAAAGCCACTTATGAAAAACGCATGCCTAAAATTGTAATTGTAATAGACGAATTAGCAGATTTAATGATGATGTCTCCACAAGAAGTTGAACAATCAATAGCTAGGATTGCACAAAAAGCGAGAGCATGTGGTATTCACATGATTTTAGCTACACAAAGACCATCTGTAAATGTTATTACAGGATTGATAAAAGCAAATGTTCCTACTAGAATATCATTCATGGTTTCATCTTCTATAGATTCTAGAACAATTCTTGATGTTGGTGGTGCTGAAAAACTACTTGGTAACGGTGATATGTTATATCTAGGAAATGGTATGAATAAACCGATTAGAGTACAAGGTGCATTTGTGTCAGATGATGAAATTGACGAGACAGTTTCCTTTGTAAGCGATCAAATGGAACCTAACTATTTATTTAAACAAGAAACATTATTGAAAAAAGTGAATGAGCAACCAGCTGATGCACTATTTGATGATGTATGTGAATTTATGGTTAATGAAGGTCATATATCTACGTCATTGATACAAAGGCATTTCCAAATTGGTTATAATAGAGCTGCTAGAATGATTGATAACTTAGAAGCAAACGGCTTTATCTCAGGACCAAATGGCTCGAAACCGAGAGAGGTTTTAATTTCAAAAGATACATTAGAAAATGGAAAAACTAACATATAAGAAATAGAAGGAGTGACATGAAATGACATTATTTCATTTTGTCGGAATAAAAGGGGCTGGAATGAGTTCTTTAGCACAAATTATGCATGACATGGGCCATAATGTACAAGGTTCTGATATAGAAAATACAGTGTTTACTGAAATTGCATTGAAAAATAAAGGAATAAAAATATTACCTTTTGATGTAGAAAATATTCATGAAGGTATGACAGTTATAGCTGGAAATGCTTTTCCTGATACTCATCCCGAAATTGCTAAAGCATACGAGTTAGGTCTTGAAGTTAAAAGATATCACATATTCTTAGGTGAATTTATGTCTCAATATACTTCTGTAGCAGTAACAGGTGCTCACGGTAAAACTTCAACAACTGGTTTGCTTTCTCACGTAATGAATGGTGATCAAAAAACATCATTTTTAATTGGGGATGGAACGGGTATGGGCTTACCTGATAGTTCTTATTTTGCATTTGAAGCATGTGAATATAGAAGGCATTTCTTAAGTTACTATCCTGATTATGCAATTATGACAAATATTGATTTCGATCACCCCGACTACTTCAAGAATTTACAAGATGTGACGAATGCCTTTCAAGAAATGGCAAATAACGTAAAGAAAGCTATTATAGCTTGGGGCCACGACGCAGAATTAAGAAAAATAAAAGCAGATATTCCGATTTATTTTTATGGATTTGAAAATGAAAATGATGTTTATGCTGAAAACGTTCAAACTTCTTCAAAAGGCACTACTTTTGATGTTTACTTTAAAAATGGTAAGCAATATATAGGTTCATTTACGACACCTATGTATGGAGACCACCATGTATTAAATGCACTTGCAGTTATTGCAGTATGTTATTTAGAAAACTTAGATATTAATAATATAAAAGAAGCATTATTAACATTTGGCGGTGTAAAAAGAAGATTTAGTGAAAGTTTTTATGATAATCAAGTTTTAATAGATGATTATGCACATCATCCAAGGGAAATTAATGCTACAATTGAGTCAGCGAGAAAAAAATATCCTGAAAAAGAAGTGATAGCAGTATTTCAACCACACACTTTTTCAAGAACTGAAACATTTTTAAATGAATTTGCAGAAAGCTTAAATCAAGCGGATCAAGTTTATTTATGTGATATATTTGGTTCTATAAGAGAGCAACAAGGTGAATTAACAATAAATGATCTACAAGCGTTAATTGAAAATTCAAAATTAATTAGTGAAGAAACAGTTTCACAACTTAAAAACCATTCAAATGGTGTTATACTATTTATGGGCGCTGGAGACATACAAAAAGTTCAAAGAGCCTATGTGAGTACTCTTACTGAATCATAATATTATGTTTATGCATAATGATTAAGGGTATTAAATATTAGTAAATCATATTAAGTTTTATAATTATTAGGAGGCGTTCAGTATGGATTGGTTATTACCATTAGCAGGTATTATTGCTGCTATTGCATTTTTAGTTATTTGTGTAGTATTAGCAATGTTCTTAGTGCAATTATTAAAAACAGTTAAAGGAATCAATGAAACTTTAGATGGCATTCAAGGCCAAATACAAGGAATTACACGTGAATCAACTGACTTACTTCACAAGGCAAACCGCTTAACTGAAGATATTCAAGATAAATCATTACGTTTAAATTCTGTTGTAGATGCAGTTAAAGGTGTTGGAGATTCAGTACAAACACTTAACTCTTCAGTAGATAGAGTTACAAATTCAATTACGCATAATATCTCTCAAAATGAAGATAAAATTTCTCAAGTAGTACAATGGTCAAATGTTGCAATGGAAGTTGCAGACAAATGGCAAATGAGAAAGAATCGTAGAAGTTATGCTTCATTTAAAAATGGTACAACGACTTCTAAAGATTATGAAGCGGAAGTTCCTAAAGATTATAATGAACAAACGACGTCTGGTGATAAATTAGACGAAGATAAAATTAATGCAGGATTGAAAAAATAAAGTTAATGAGGCTGAGACATAATTAAATGCCTCAGCCTCAAACATTTTATTGTCTATTAACATTAATTAATTTAAACAGGAGGTTTTATTGATGGAAAATCAATATAATAGAGATTTATATACACATGGTTTAGAAACATATGAAGCAAAACATGAAAATAATACAAGTGGTAGAGATTTTGTATTTGGTGTGATTTTAGGAACAGTAGTAGGTGGGATTGCCGGTTTATTATTAGCGCCTAAATCAGGTAGAGCTCTTCAAGATGATTTAAGCGAACAGTCAAATAAAATTATTGAAGATGTTAAAACTAAAACAGACGATTTAAAAGCTCAAGCTCAAACAAAAGCTGAAGAACTTCGTACACAAGCAGAAGAAAAGAAAGAAGAAGCAACTGAAAAAGCAAAAGAAGTAAAAGCTAAAGCTGAAGACAAAAAAGAAGAAGTAAAAGCTAAAGCTGAAGACAAAAAAGAAGAAGTAAAAGCTAAAACTGAAGAAAAGAAAGAAGAAGCAGCTGATAAAGCAGAACAAGCTAAAGCTAAAGCTGAAGAGAAAAAAACAGAAACAAAGAAAAAAGCTGACGAAGTAAAATCTAAACAAGCTGAAAAGAAAGCAAACAAAAATGTTGTAACAGCTGACGATGTCGATGACGAAGAATTAAAAGCACAAAAAGGTGCGATTAAGTCTGAAGTTAATGATGAAGATTTAAAAGGACCTAAAACAGTAGTAGAAAAAAAGACTTTTGATAAAAAGTAAGCATTAAAGATAAAAGCCAGGCTGAGACATATTAATGTCTCAGCCTGATTTATTATATTGGCAGTAGCTAACAAAGGTGGATTACAACCTCTTTTAAAAAAATTAGATTTCAGTTCCACTTTCTTTTTAATATTTATACATATGAGGTATTATATATAACATAAACATAAATTATAATTATTTTCAGAAAAATAACAATTAAGGTTGAATAGCTCGATTTTAATTGTTATACTACTATCTAATCACTTATATATTTTATCGCTTTAAAGTATGTGAGTTAAATTGTTTACATGAGGTGAAGAGGATGACAAATGAATTAGAGAATTTAAGACAGAGAGTAGAAGAAATTAATGACGAAATTTTAGGATTGTTATCAGAACGTGGTGACCTAGCTAAAAAGATCGGTGAAGAAAAAAGTAAACAAGGTACTCAAGTTTATGATCCACAGCGTGAAAAAGAAATGTTAAATAAATTAATTGACGCTAATAAAGGACCATTTAACGATAATACTATTAAGCAATTATTTAAAGAAATATTTAAAGCTTCAACTGATTTACAAAAATCTGAAAATGAAAAACATTTATATGTTTCTCGTAAATTAAAACCAGAAGATACTATCGTACAGTTTGATAATGGTGCAATAGTAGGTAATAATAAAAAGCAATTTGTATTTGGTCCATGTTCTGTAGAGTCACAAGAACAAGTAGATACAGTAGCACAAGATTTAGCTAATAGAGGTGAGAAATTCATAAGAGGTGGCGCATTCAAACCACGTACATCTCCATATGATTTCCAAGGGCTTGGAGAAGAAGGTCTACAAATTTTAAAAAATACTAAAGATAAATACGGTTTAAATGTTGTAAGTGAAATCGTAAACCCTGCTCACTTTGAATTAGCAGACGACTACTTAGATGTATTCCAAATAGGTGCTCGTAACATGCAAAACTTTGAGTTATTAAAAGAAGCAGGTAAAACGAATAAACCTGTATTATTAAAACGCGGATTATCTGCAACTATTGAAGAATTTATTTACGCTGCAGAATACATACATTCACAAGGTAATAGCAATATCATCCTATGTGAACGTGGTATTAGAACGTATGAAAAAGCAACTAGAAATACTTTAGATATTTCAGCTGTTCCAATCTTAAAACAAGGTACACACTTACCAGTTATGGTTGACGTTACACATAGTACTGGCCGTAAAGATATCATGTTACCATGTGCTAAAGCAGCATTAGCAGTAGGAGCTGATGGTGTTATGGCAGAAGTACATCCAGATCCATCAGTAGCATTAAGTGATGCTGGACAACAAATGGATTTAAATGAGTTTGATGCGTTTTACAAAGAAATTGTAAAAGCTGCAAAACTTTATGAGAAATAAGCTCAATTAAAAAATATTTATTAATATTATCCCTTTAAGTAAACATAATATGTGTTCACTTTAGAGGGATTTTATTATGGAAAAACATAAGCTTTATGTGGTATAGTTTAATTTATCGCCGTTTTCTGAAAAACAATTTTCATTTTACACTTTCTTTTAAAAACTTAAGTTTCTTTTATCGACAAGAGTTTATGAATATCTTATAATGAGTAATTGTGAGTTCGCTTTCATATGCTTTGAAAACAATATGAAAACGTGATAGAATGTACTAGAAAACGTTTTCAAAAATGGGAGGATATTATGACTGTAACAATATATGATGTAGCAAGAGAAGCAAAAGTTTCAATGGCTACTGTATCTCGTGTTGTAAATGGTAACCAAAATGTTAAACCGTCAACTAGAGATAAAGTAAACGAAGTTATTAAGAGATTAAACTATAGACCAAATGCTGTTGCACGTGGTTTAGCAAGTAAAAAAACTACAACAGTTGGCGTAATTATACCAGATATTTCGAATGTTTATTATTCTGAATTAGCAAGAGGATTAGAAGATATAGCAACAATGTATAAATATCATACAATTATTTCTAACTCTGATAACGATAGTGATAAAGAACAAGAAATATTTAACAACTTATTGAGTAAACAAGTTGATGGTATTATCTTCCTTGGTGGAACATTAACTGACGAAACTGTTGAGTTAATTGAGAAATCATCTGTACCAGTTGTAGTATCTGGAACAAATGATAAAGAATCAAAATTAGCATCTGTAAACATTAATTACACACAAGCTAGTAAAGAAATAGCAAATACACTTATTGAGAATGGTGCTAAGAAGTTTGCATTCGTTGGTGGTGGATACTCAGAGAAAGCACAAGACGATGCTATTCAAGGTCTTGAGTCTGCATTAGAAGAGGCTGGTCTAGATATTAATGACAATGCTAAATATGTTGGTAATGAAACATATAAAGATGGCAGTAAAGCATATGAGACAGTATCTCAAGCTAATCCTGATGCAATTCTTTGTATAAGTGATGAACAAGCAATTGGTATTGTTCATGCTGCTCAAGATGCAGGTGTTAAAATACCTGAAGAATTGCAAGTTGTCAGCTTTAATAACACAAGACTCGTTCATATGGTTAGACCACAATTATCAAGTGTTACTCAACCGCTTTATGACATTGGAGCTGTTGGAATGAGATTGTTAACTAAATATATGAATGACGAACAAATTGACGAGCCTAATGTTATATTGCCGTATAGAATAGAATATAGAGGCACAACTAAATAATAAAAGAGGGAATTCGATAAACGAATCTCCCTCTTTTTTATTTATACCACTCTAAAATTCTTAATTTCGTGTTATTATTTTTTTCAGTTATTTCGGTTTTTCTTGGTATTTCCATATAATCATCTTTTTCATCTATCCATGTTTTTGGTAAAGGAAACGGAGCGCTGCTTTGATATTTATCAAGCCAAGTCTGTGGTATATTTCCTTTTGGGGTATCAAGATCATTTAAAGCAAACCAAACATGAGACCAAGCTCTAGGTACAACTCTCCAAATATTATATCCGCCTCCGCCGATCATAATGACTTTACCATCACAATACTCGTCTGCTAGATTTTTTACGATATATGGTATTTGATATAACGTATTCAAAGTACAACTTAAATGCGTGAGTGGATCTAAATAATGAATATCGACACCATTTACACTTAGTATAATATCTGGCTTGTAAGCTTTACATACAGCTTCTACTGTTTCTTTAAATACGTCTATATATGATTCATCCTCCGTGTATGCGTCTAATGGTATGTTTACAGTTCTACCAAATCCTTTACCATCTCCACGCTCAGTAATGGCACCTGTTCCAGGGAATAAATATCGACCTGTTTCATGAATAGAATAATTCATAACATCTTCATTAGTGTAAAATGACCATTGAACGCCATCTCCATGATGTGCATCTGTATCAATATACAAAACCCTTTGTTTATATTTGGATTGTAAATATTGTATTGCAACAGCACTGTCATTATAAATACAAAATCCACTTGCTTTCCCTTTGAATCCATGATGTAATCCACCACCTAAATGGCATGCTCTCTTTGCTTCACCAGACATAACTGCATCAACTGCATTCAAAGTTCCACCTACAACTCTTGCACTATTTTCATGCATGTTTACAAATTGAGGGGTGTCTTCACTATTTAATCCATATTTATCATATTCTTCTATAGGTAAATCTCCATTGCCTGCTTTTTTAATAGCTTCTATGTAGCTCGGTTCATGAACGAGTTCTAATTCTTCGTCAGTTGCTAATCTTGGTTGTATCAAATGTTCAGATTTAAGCACACCTAGGTCAATAAGCAAATCAGTCGTTAACTTTAAACGCATTTGATTGAAAGGGTGACTATCTGAAAAACGATATTTCAATAAATCCTCTGAATACACATATTTAACATTAGTCATTTCTTATACCAAATGGATATATGACATGGTAATTTTTCTCTTCCAATAATTTATATATTTTTTCAGGATTCATTGATTTTACTCGTAACATAAGATATCTTTTCTTAACATTTTCTTGATCAGCATAAGCAAGAACGTTTAATATATCAATATTTTGTTCTTTAAATATAGCAGTAATATCGTGTAATGCACCAATTTTATCGTCAATATGTACTTCAATTATAGAACCAGGAATTGTAACACCAGTTAGTTCTAAAAATGTATTTAACATATCTTTTTGTGTGACGATACCAATTACTTTATTATCACGGAGAACTGGTATAGCTCCAATTGCCATTTCGTAAAAATCTAAAGCTATATCTTCTACAAAATCTAAAGGATGACATCTAATAACATTTCTTCTCATAATTTTAGAAACAGATAAACTTAAACTATTATTTGGATCTTCATCAGATAAAATGCTTGGTAAAGCCATTTTTATATCTTTATCTGAAATAATTCCTAACAATTCGTCTTTTTCATTTACAATTGGCAAATGCCTAATTTCTTTTTGTGTCATAAGTTCTAAAGCATTTTCAATAGATTGGTTACCTTGAATTGTTGTACAAGGTGAAGTCATAATTTTTTCAACTAACATAATATACCTCCTTAAAAGAAAAAACGATTCATAAATCTTAGTCTGTCGAAAGCTTCCATTTGCTCTTGGCTAATATTTGCTCCTATTCTTGCCATTAAACTATTGGCAGGATGGCTGATTATTTCTGGGTCATCAGTCGCAAATACTTCTAAACCACCTTCTGCCATCATTTTATGCATGATTTTTTGATATTCATAAACATCTAATCCACTGTTTTTTAAATCCCAATGCCAATAGTATTCTGTAGTGATAACGATATAATCTTCCATTTCTGGTGACTTCATAGCTAATTTAAGCATTTTCTTTCCAAGTCCATATTTTCTGTATTCTAAAGAAAGTTCAATAGCACCTAACTCAAGGATATAGGGTAGGTCACCATCTGACCAACGCTCAAGTGGATCAGGATAAACGTAAGTTGTATAACCGATAATATGTTGATCTATTCTACATACAATAATTCTTCCTTCAGGTAATTCAGAAATTTCTATTAGCGCTTCAAATTGTTCCTTAGGTACGCGAAAACTATCTAACCCTTCATCAAAAGTCATTTCTTTTAATTTTTCGGGTTCTACAGGACCTTCAATTGTTATATTAGAATCAGATGTAAAGGGTATAGTTTCTGATATGAAGGTCTTTTTATAGTCCATAGTATACCTCCTTCCTATTAATATGGTAATGTGTAAATATAAAGTTTATTTTGAATAATCAAATTTTTTTGAAAAGTATCATCTACTTATATTATAATAGACTCAGGCTTTATTGGAAACGATTACATTTATAAAAGGGGAGATTTAGATGAAAGTCGAAGTATACGAAGCATTAAACGAAGATTATAATCTATCAAATTATGAGAATGCAGTTAATAATCATAACTGGAAAGATATTGAGAAAAATTTCAGTTGGAGTGAAACTGGTAAAATAAACATGGCATATGAATGTATAGATCGTCATGTGGACAATGGTAAAGGGGACAAATTTGCACTCCACTATAAAGATCAAAATAGACAAGATAGTTATACGTTTAAAGACTTACAAATTGCTAGTAATAAAGCCGCTAATCTTTTAAAAGATAAAGCAAATGTTGAAAAAGGTGACCGTGTATTTATATTTATGCCAAGAACACCAGAATTATATTTTGCTTTGTTAGGAACATTAAAAATTGGTGGTATTGTTGGACCATTGTTTGAAGCGTTTATGGAAAAAGCGGTAAAAGATCGCTTAGAAAATAGTGAAGCTAAAGTAATCATCACAACTAATGATCTAGTAGATCGAATACCTAAAGATGAATTACCGAATTTAGAACATATTGTAATTGTTGATGAAAATGTTTCTGAAGAGTATGTTGACTTCAATAAAGAACTCGAAAAAGCTGATAGTGAATTTGAAATAGAATGGTTAGATAGAGAAGACGGATTAATTTTACATTACACTTCAGGTTCAACAGGACAGCCTAAAGGTGTATTACACGTACAAGAAGCAATGTTAGTTCATTATATATCTGGTAAATATGTTTTAGATTTTAAAGAAGATGACGTATACTGGTGTACTGCTGATCCGGGTTGGGTTACAGGAACATCATACGGTATCTTTAGTCCATGGCTAAATGGCGTAACAAATTGTGTGGCAGGTGGAAGATTCTCACCTGAAGGATGGTATGAATTCATCCAAACATTCAACGTTACAATCTGGTATACAGCACCAACTGCACTAAGAATGTTAATGGGCGCTGGTGATGACATTGTTAAAAAGTATGACCTTTCATCATTAAGACATGTTCTTTCAGTTGGTGAACCACTAAACCCAGAAGTAATTAAATGGGCTTATAATGTATTCAACCACCGCGTACATGATACTTGGTGGATGACTGAAACAGGTGGACACATGATTGTTAACTATCCTTCATTGGATATTAGAGCTGGTTCAATGGGTAAACCATTACCAGGTATTGAAGCAGCAATTGTTGATGATCAAGGTAATGAACTACCACCAAATAGAATGGGTAATTTAGCTCTGAAAAAAGGTTGGCCTTCAATGATGAGAACAATTTGGAATAACCAGCCTAAATATGATTCATATTTCATTAACGACGAATGGTACGTTTCTGGAGATTCAGCTTATAAAGATGAAGATGGTTATTACTGGTTCCAAGGGCGTGTTGATGATGTCATCATGACTGCAGGTGAACGAGTAGGACCGTTTGAAGTTGAATCTAAACTTGTTGAACATCCAGCAGTTGCTGAAGCGGGTGTAATAGGTAAACCAGATCCAGTTCGTGGAGAAATTATTAAAGCATTCATTGGTTTAAGAGATGGATATGAAGAATCTGATGAACTAAAAGAAGAAATAAGAAAGTTTGTTAAAGAAGGTTTAGCTGGGCATGCAGCACCTCGTGAGATAGAATTTAAGGATAAATTACCTAAGACACGTTCAGGTAAAATTATGAGACGTGTATTAAAAGCTTGGGAACTAGACTTACCAGCAGGAGATTTATCTACTTTAGAAGAATAAGTTAATATTAATCATGTTAAAAAGCCAAGAATAATCCTTTAAATATAAAGGAGTTTCTTGGCTTTCTTCATGTCAAAAATTTGATTTTTAACAACAGTATTTCATATGAATTTCACAATAATATTAATCGACTTTTTATGCATATTTGTATATGCTAAAGATAGAAGTTGAAAAGGTATACATATGAATTTGTTATTTAAATTTAAGGAGTGAATGAGCTTGAGTCATTTATCAGATTTAGAAATTGCAAATCAAAGTACGTTAAAACGCATTAATGAAATAGCTGAAAAAGTAGGTATAACAAACGAGGCACTTGAACCTTATGGACATTTTCGCGGGAAAGTTGATATTACAAAATTAAAAGATAAAACAGAAAAAGGGAAAGTTGTATTAGTTACAGCATTGAGTCCAACACCAGCAGGAGAAGGGAAATCTACTGTAACAGTAGGTCTAGCTGATGCTTTAAATCAATTGAATGAAAAAGTTATGGTAGCTCTACGTGAACCATCACTAGGACCTGTTTTTGGCATGAAAGGTGGAGCGACTGGGGGAGGTTACGCTCAAGTACTCCCAATGGAAGAAATTAATTTGCATTTTAATGGTGACTTACATGCTATTACAACTGCTAATAATGCATTATCTGCTTTTATAGACAATCATATATATCATGGTAATGAACTCAATATAGATTCAAGACGAATTGAATGGAAACGTGTATTAGATATGAACGATAGAGAACTAAGACAAGTAGTAGTTGGACTAGGTGGACCAGGTAGAGGTGTTCCAAGAGAAGATGGATTTGATATAACTGTAGCGTCTGAAATAATGGCGATATTCTGTCTTTCAAACGGAATAGAAGATTTGAAAGAAAACCTTGCCAATATAACTGTCGGTTATACAGTCGATAAAAAACCTATAACAGTAAGAGACTTAAAAGTAGAAGGAGCTTTAACGCTCATTTTAAAAGATGCTATCAAACCTAATATTGTTCAAACTATTGAAGGTACACCAGCACTAGTACATGGTGGGCCATTTGCTAATATTGCTCACGGTTGTAATTCAATTATTGCAACAAATACTGCGCGTAAACTAGCGGATGTTGTTGTAACAGAGAGTGGGTTTGGTTCCGATTTAGGGGCAGAAAAATTTTTAGACATAAAAGCGCGTAAAGCAGGATTTGATCCAAGTGCTATTGTAATTGTAGCTACTATTAGAGCTTTAAAAATGCACGGCGGCGTTTCAAAAAATGAACTAAAAACTGAGAATGTAGAAGCAGTCAAAAAAGGTATTGTAAACTTAAATAAACATATTGAAAATATTAAACAATTTGGTGTAGAGCCAGTTGTAGCAATCAATGCTTTTATTCATGATACGGATGAAGAAGTAAAATTTGTTGAAGATTGGTGTAAAGGGCAAGGTGTGAAAGTTGCTTTAACTGAAGTTTGGGAAAAAGGTGGTAAAGGAGGTATAGATTTAGCAAAAGAAGTTTTAAAAGTACTAGAAAAACCTCAACAATTTAAACCACTATATGATTTAGAAATGTCTATAGAAGATAAGCTTGAAACCATCGTTCAAAAAGTTTACGGTGGTCGTACAGTCAAATTTACAGATAAAGCTTATAAACAATTGAAAACAATAAAAGAAAATGGTTGGGATAAATATCCAGTATGCGTCGCTAAAACACAATATTCATTTACCGATGATCCTACAAAATTAGGTGCGCCTACAGAATTTGATATAACAATACGAGAATTATTGCCGAAAACAGGGGCGGGTTTTATAGTAGCATTGACAGGAGATATTATGACGATGCCTGGATTACCGAAACAACCAGCTGCTTTGAATATGGATGTTAATGAAGATGGCACAGCGAAAGGTTTATTCTAAAAAATATCATATATCAAATAAAAAAACATCAATCCGAAAGTTATAAAACTAAAGGATTGATGTTTTAAGTTTCAGGTTGGGATATAAATAATTGTCTCAACCTGTTTTTATTATATTCGTTTTATGATAATTAGGTTAGTCACCACTTGGTGGTTTAGTACTTGTACCACTGGATGGTTTACCGCTATCTGAATCTGCTTTTTTGTTTTCGCTTGAGTTGTATGACCAAGCTTCTTTAGAGTTTTTAGATACTTTCTCTTTAGGTTTGATTTTAGATGATGTATTTCCATCTACAGCAATACCAAGTCGTTTCAATACTGATTCTGAATAAATGTCTTTTTCAGAAGTATCTACTTTATCAGAGATTAATGTAGAAGCTTTTGATTCGCCTTTACTACAACTACCAGTAGAGTTTGTGTATTGACAAATTGTCTTCTCACTAACTGTACTTGGTTTTTCGAAATCGCTGTCATATCCTAATTTCTCTCTATCTGTATTTGATAGGGCGTTAACCATATCTCTCCACATAAAGATTTGATAATGACTATCTTCGTCAAATGTAATTGGTTGATCGTAGCCCATCCAAATACCTAATGTTACTTTCGGTGTATATCCTACTAATAAGCTGTCTTTACCAGCTTCTGATGTACCTGTTTTAGCTGCCCATGTTCCATCATAAGAATCTTTAATTTGATAACCTGACCCATCGTCTAGTACACCTTTTAGTATATCAGTTGTTAAATAAGTGGTAGATTCACTGAATATACGTTTAGGGTCTTTCTTATGTTGGTAAACAACTTCACCGTCACGTGTTTTAATGGATTCAATCATATAACTATCGTTATATTCACCTTTATTAGCTAAAGTACTAAATCCATCAACATCTTGTCCTAAAGTGAAGTCAGCTGTACCTAATGTTAGTGCTAATCCATCTTGTACGTTTTCTGGTACGTTCATACCCATTTTATTAAGGTTTTCCCATGGTTTATAATCCTGTACGTTACTGTATAATCTTAATGTACTTAAGTTAAGTGAATTTCTTAATGCATAATCTACAGTTACGGGTCCAAACTCTCTTCTATCATAGTTATCAGGTGAATAACCATTGATATCAAACTTTTTATCTAGTAAAGCAGTGTTTGGTGTGATTAAACCATGTTCAAATGCTGGTGCATATGTTAAGAGTGGTTTCATTGTAGAACCAGGTGATCTTTTTGCTTTTGTTGCGTGATTGATTTGTGATTTTTCATAATCACGACCACCTACAAATGCTAAGATCTTACCGCTACCATTTTCTTTTAGTAGTGCACCAACTTCGTGTTGGAAATCTTTTGTTGCTTTTTTACCTTCCGCATTAGTGTAGCTTGCTTCTCTATCCCAAGAATAGCTATTTGAATTATTTTTTACATCTTGAAGAGTGTCATACATATCTTTTTCGATTGTTGTATCGACTCTGTATCCTTCAGTACGCATTGCTTTATTAGCTTTCTCAGTATATTTAGTCATTAATACTGGCGTTTGGTCTAATTCTTTCTTAGAAATGTTATCTTTTTTAGCTAAATGATATTTTAAAATGTCGATTGTACGATCTTCCACTTCTTCAGTTAAGAATGGATATTTTTGATTTGGTTCTTCAACTTTATCGACAAATGATTTTTTAATATCAAATTTTAAAGCTTCATCGTATTCTTTTTTACTGATTTTTTCTTCTTGATACATTCTTTTAAGTACATATTGCTGACGATTAATACCAAACTCTAATGATTTATCATCTTTTAAATCACCGTTTGGTAAAAATGGTGTGTAAGTATATGGGTTTTGAGGTAATCCTGCTAAATAAGCTGATTGTGCAACATTTAAATTTTTAGCAGATTTTCCAAATACACCTTGTGCAGCTGATTCAATACCTGCAATATTAGACCCATTAGAGTTACGTCCAAATGATACTACATTTAAATAACTGTCTATAATTTCATCTTTTGATAAGTTTTTTTCGACATTCATAGATAGCAGCATTTCTTTTGCTTTACGTTCGAATGATGTTTCATTTGTTAATAACTGATTTTTAACTAATTGTTGCGTTAAAGTACTACCACCAGAAGAATTTGAACTACCTAGTACTTCTTGTACTGAGGCACGTAAAAATGCTTTTGGTACAATACCATTATGTTGGTAAAACTCTTCGTCTTCTGTTGCTATAAGTGCATTTTTTACATTATCACTTATTTCATTTCCCTTAATAACATCCCTTTGGACATCACTTTTTAATCGGCCAAGAGATTCTCCAGAACCAAAATATACAGACGTGCTTTCGGTCATAGAATAAAGTTGTTCTTTCATTTCTTTCTTAGACATCACTTTTTCATCTTTGACGAGGCCTGCAAAGTATCCGCCACCAATACCTAAACCTAATGCTAGTAATAAACAACTAATAAAAAGAATAATAAAAAACAAATTGCTTATGACTTGGTAAGTTGTAAAGAATATTAGTTTTGGAGTCCATTTTGCTTCTTTAAAAGTATTTTTATATTTCTTACTTGAACGATTAAATTGATCTTTGAATTTATTTTTAGACTGATTTGAACTCAAATTTTAACCTCCAATCTAATCATCATAATTATAACATATATAAATAATATTGACTTTTAAAATTGTTAGCTTTATACTTTGTAATTAATTGCAGATTGTGTTGAACTAAAGGAGAAGTAATGATTATTATCTTTTTAAGAGAGTCAGTGGTGCTGGGAACTGATAAAGAGGTAATTGTGAATACACCTTGTAAAAAATAGTTCTACGTTTTTAATGTACGTAACATTAATGAGAGATGACATAATAATGTCATAAGTATGGTGGTACCGTGTATTCAAGCACCCTTACATTTTATTGTAAGGGTGCTTTTTTATTTTATTTTATTTTGGAGGAGGAAAATATTATGGCAAATGCATTATTAGAAGATTTAAAATGGAGAGGCCTTGTTTATCAGCAAACTGATGAAGAGGGAATTGAAGAATTATTAAATAAAGAGTCAGTAAAAATATACTGTGGTGCAGATCCAACTGCAGATAGTTTACATATAGGACATTTATTACCTTATTTAACTTTAAGAAGATTCCAAAATCATGGTCATACACCTATTGTTTTAGTAGGCGGAGGTACAGGTATGATTGGTGATCCTTCTGGAAGAACTGAGGAAAGAAAATTACAGACTGATGAACAAGTCGAAGAAAACGTTCGTGGCATTATGAATCAAATGCATAAGATTTTTGAATTTGAAGGCGAAGATGCTGCAATTTTAGTAAATAATAAAGATTGGTTGAAAGAAATAGATTTAATTTCTTTCTTAAGAGATTATGCGAAACATGTTGGTGTGAATTATATGTTAGGTAAAGATTCAGTAAAAGCACGTTTGGAAATGGGCATATCATACACTGAATTTACTTATATGATTTTACAAGCTATTGATTTCGGTTATTTAAATAAAAATTACGACTGTAAAATGCAAATCGGTGGTTCAGATCAATGGGGTAACATTACAGCGGGTCTTGACTTAATGAGAAGAATGTATGGTGAAACTGAGGCGTTTGGATTCACAATTCCATTAGTTACAAAAGCAGATGGCAAAAAATTCGGTAAATCAGAATCAGGTACAGTTTGGTTAGATAGAAGTAAAACTTCTGCATACGAGTTATACCAATTCTGGATTAATTCACAAGACGCAGATGTTGTTAAATACTTGAAATACTTTACTTTCCTAGACAGAGAAGAAATTGAAAGATTAGAAAAAACAGTAGAAGAAGCGCCTCATTTAAGAGAAGCACAGAAAGTGCTTGCTGAAGAAATGGTTGGGTTTATCCATGGTCCAGATGCTGTAGAAGAAGCAAAAAGAATTACAAATGCTTTATTCAAAGGAGATATTAAATCTTTAACAAAAGATGAAATCGAAGCAGGTTTCAAAGATGTGCCAACAGCTGTAGTTAGTAAAGAAACAACTCAATTAGTAGAGTTTATTATAGAAGCGGGTGTATCTCCATCTAAGAGACAGGCAAGAGAAGACATTAATAATGGTGCAATATATTTAAATGGTGAAAGAATTCAAGATGTTAATCATGAAATTACTACTGAAGACAAAATTGAAGATGAATTTACAATTGTAAGAAGAGGTAAGAAGAAATATACAATGGTTAAATATTCATAAAAATTTAGAAAAGGAGAGGGACAATGAAATCTTGTTATAAATACTAGATTTCTTTACCACTCCTTTTCTATTGTAGAATTATAGTTTTATCTACCATATAATGTATAATGAATAGTGTAAAATTCAGTGAAAGGAAGTTTAATAATGAAAAAATACTTAGCACCCATAATTACTGTTGTAGCAGTATTTGTTATTCTTGGTTTAATCATGATTGGACCATATAACAGGTTGGTAGGATTAGAAGAAGAAGCGGACAAATCTCTATCTAATATCGACAACCAATTACAACGACGTGTAGATTTAATACCTAACTTAGTTGACACAGTAAAAGGTTATACGAAACATGAAGAGAAAGTGTTTAAAGATGTTTCAGATGCAAGAAGTAAATTAGCCGGTGCAAATACGCCACAAGAAAAAGCAGAAGCAAATGGTGAAGTAAATAGTGCATTAAGCCGTTTAATAGCGATAAGTGAAAATTATCCAGACTTAAAAGCAGATAAACAATTCACAGGTTTAAGAGATGAACTTGCTGGAACAGAAAACAGAATTGCTGTTGCAAGAAAAGATTATAACGATTCTATTAATGAATATAATCAAGCAACACGTAAATTCCCATCAAGTATCATAGCTGGTTTATTCAATTTTGATAAGAAAGAATACTTCCAAGCAAAAGGTGAAGCAAAGGATGCACCTAAAGTTGACTTTGGTGGAGATGATTCTTAATGAATCAATTTTTAAAACGCGTAAATTTATTAATAATCGCAATTTTACTCACGTTTAGCTCGACAGCTTTTGCAGCGGATAAATTTCCTAAACTTGAAAAGCCAGTATTTGTTCAAGATCACGCTAATTTAGTATTAGATAAAGATAAGAACAACATAAATAAAAAAGGTCAAAAACTACAAGATGGTACCGACGCAGATATTATGTTAATGACAATGAAATCAATTGGTCAAACACCTAGACAAGACTATGCGCTCGAGGCAGGACGTCATTATAAAGTAGGCGACCAGAAACATAACCGTGGTATAGTTATTCTACTTAATTTAGATAATGGCAATGAAAATAATAATAGAGGTATAGATATAGCTGTTGGAGATGGACTTGAAGGCGTATTAAATGATTCAAAAGTAGGACAATTAATAGATGATAATTTTATGCCTTATCAAGAAAAAGCAGCAAAAACTTCCGATAAAAATAAATCTAAAGCATATTATAGTAAAGGTTTAACTAAATTGTATGACGCAGTTTGGGACGAAATTGCTAAAAGCTATGGATATGACGGAAAAAAATTTACTGAGGATGAACCACAAAGTAGTGGTTTAGGTAAAATTCCCTTTATAGTATTTATTATTTTTATCATTATATTTTTCATTATTTATTTCTTAAATGGTGGAGGTAAACCACCACGAGGCGGTACAAGAAGAAGAACGAGAAGAGGTTCGGCTGGACCGTTTATGTTTGGTGGGCCACCTGGTAGTTCCGGTGGCGGATTTTCTGGCGGCGGTTTCGGCGGAGGCGGCGGCTTCTCCGGCGGTGGTGCTGGCAGAGGATTCTAATAACACATACACTGCCTTTATAAAGAACCAGGCTGAGACATTAAAATGTGTAATAGTCATGTTTTTATAAAAATAAGCATATCACTTATGAACTAAAATATTAGTTAAGTGATATGCTTATTTATTTTGAATTAATATTTATGCCCCTAGTTAGTTTTTAATTCTGTTCTTTTAATGTGACTTTTGCTGATTTTTCTTTACCATCTCTAACGACTTTTAGAGTGATTTTGTCACCTGGTTTTTTATCATTATAAATATAATTTCGAATATCCGAATCATCTTTAACTTTCTTACCATCTATTTCAGTGATGACATCGCCCTTTTTAATTCCATTATTTGCTTTCTCGTCAACTTCTGAAATGTATACGCCACTATCAACAGTAAGTTTTAATTCTTTTTTATATTGGTCAGGGATATCGTCGATTGAAATCATACTAATACCAATGTATGGTCTAGTTACTTTTCCATCGTCCATAATATCTTTAATGATATGTTTAACTTCATTACTTGGTATGGCAAAACCTATACCTTCAACATCTTGTCGTGATATTTTCATAGAGTTAATACCGATTAAATTACCATTTAAATCGACAAGAGCACCACCAGAATTACCTGGGTTGATTGCAGCATCAGTTTGAATAACAGTTGCTTCTGTAACACCTTCAGATGTTTGAACATTCATAGTACGTTCTTCAGAAGATATAATACCTTGGGTAACACTATTTGCAAATTCTACACCAAGAGGATTACCTAGTGCAAATACAGTTTCACCAGCTTTAACTTTTGAAGAATCTGCGAATTTAACAGGATTAATATCATATTTACCATCAATTTTAAGTACTGCTAAATCTGTCATAACATCTTTACCAACTAATTTAGCTTTTACAGCTTTATCGTTATGAAGTCTAACTTCAATTTCATTAGCACCTTCAATAACGTGATTATTAGTCACAATATAAGCGCTATTTTTATCGACTTGATAAATCACGCCTGTTCCGGCACCAGTTTCTTGTGATTCATCTGAACCTTCAGAATTATTACCTCCAAAAAATGATTCTAAGCCACTCACTTTTTGTTTGTTTATAACTCCGACAATAGAAGGGGAGACATCTTCGACCATTTTAGAAACCGAATTGTTTTTCGCTTCCTTATCTTTAGTGTTTCCACCTTTTTCACTTGCTGGCGCGTTTGTAACATTGGCATCATCATTGGTTGAATTAAATACATCCAATAATTTAGAACCGCCAAAAAATAGTGCAAGTATTAAAGCTGCACCAAGAATACCTGATAAAAATGGAATAAGACAACTTTGGTACCACGGAATATTATTTTTCTTTTTGTAGTAATATTCATTTGAAGTACCATTTAGTTGATTTGAATTTTGATTTTGATCATTTTGATCCATGTTTACTTAACGCCTCCTTAATGCTATCCATAAAATAATTATTATAGAAATCAAGAAAAATTGCCAATAATATGATGTATTTTAATTGTTACAATATTTTGTATGAAAACTTGAGACTAAAGTTGTAGAGTGATAAAATATGAATATCATTAAGAAGAGAGTGGTCAACATATGTATAAATTTGCAAGTAGTGTATTGTATTCAGTGTTTCAAAAATTCGGAAAACAACTCGTGATTATTAATAAAGAAAAAGTACCAGAACAACCATATATTGTGACATGTACACACAGTGGTTATGTTGAAGTAATTATGTTAGCACTAAGTTTATATCCTACAGAAATTCATTATATGGCTAAAAAAGAATTGTTCTCTAAAGACTGGTCAGATAAGTTTTTCCATTCGTTAAATGCTTTTCCAGTAGATAGAGAAAAACCAGGACCAAGCACTTTAAAAACACCTGTAAAACTATTAAACCAAGGAAAAAGCGTAGGAATATTTCCATCTGGACATAGAGCAGAAGCGGGCGAAGCGCCACTAAAAAGAGGCGCTGCAACAATAGCTGTCTTAAGTAATAAACCTATTATACCTGCAGCGTTTGAAGGACCTAAAAAAGTGAAGTCTATTTTTACATTTAGACATAAATCTTTTATCAAATATGGCGATCCTATAAATCCAAGTGAATTTCCTAGTGATATGAAAAAAAGTGAAAAAATTGCAAAAGTAATGGAATTATTAGAAGAAAGAACAAATACACTTCAAAAAGAAGTAACTTATATTGCTAATAAAGCTAATAAAAAATAACAATTTATCTTAAGAAAGCGAGGCAGAAATCTTATTTTTTAATAAGAATTTCTGCCTCGCTTTCTTAAATATTTATAGAATTTTAATATAAAACGTTTTCATTTAAAAGGACCACAATATCTACTGTTTTAAATATATAGATATGATAAAATTATAATCAGAATGTTCTAAAAATGGAGGCATATTATGAAACAAATATTGTTCGATGTAGATGGTGTGTTTTTAAGTGAAGAAAGGTGTTTTGACGTTTCGGCTTTAACTGTATATGAAATGTTATATAGTGACCAATTTTTAAATTTACAAAGCACTATAGATTTAACTCATTTAAGTGAAAATGATATTAGAAAAATTAGAAAAGATGTATTTCTGGATGACAAAATTTTAAATCAACTTAAATCATTAGGCTTAAATTCCAATTGGGATATGCTTTTTATAGTGATTAGTACACATTTAATTGATTTATTAAAAAAAGCAAATACAAGTAAATTTGACTTGAGTAATCAAAACTTTTCTATAGAAACATTAAAAGGGTGGTCTATAGAATTAAGTAACTATAATATCGAGCTTGAAACGCCACTTGAATTTTTATCTCAAGCAACTTCTGGTAAAGAAAATATTTACTCTGACTTAATTGAATTTGCAAAATCCCAATTAAATATTGAAGATGCTTCTATTTTTGAATTGAAAAGCCGTTTCTGGGATATCGCGCAAGAACTTTATCAAGAATGGTATTTAGGTTTCGAACTATATGAAGAAGTTGAAAAGAAATCAGCTAAAACTGATTTTAAGAAAGGCTACATAAAAGAAGAAGTTGTGTTAGCAGACATTACTAAAGTAAATGAATTATTAACTGATTTAAAAAATAATGGTTTTCAAATTGGTATAGCAACTGGGAGACCAAGAACAGAAACACTAGTGCCTTTTGAAACGATTGGTTGGTTAACACAATTTGATGAATATCATATTGGTACTGCTTCGGAAGTGCTAAATGCTGAAACTACATACCCAGAGCACAAACCTTTAGGTAAACCAAACCCATTTAGCTATTTAATAGCACACGGTGGTAATAGTGATGAAAATTATTTAACTTATATTAATAAGCAAGAAGAAGCATTTAAAGATAAAGAAATATATATAGTAGGCGATTCGTTAGCAGATCTTCTAAGCGCTAAGAAAACAGGCGCAACTTTCATAGGCACTTTAACAGGACTGAAAGGGCAAGCAGCTAGAGCAGAATTAGAAGAAAATGACGCAGATTATATAGTAGATAATGTATTGGATATTAGAAATATACTAATTAAATAGAGTTGATAAAGATAATAAAAAAAGTCTGGAACATAAATAATTGTCCCAGACTCTCTTTTTGTATTGGCAGTAGATGACTGGTATGAAAATGCGCTTATAACAAGTTTTTTTCATACCTAGTCATCCTTGCCGGGGTGGGACTACGAAATCTTTTTAATAAAATGAGATTTCTGTCCCACTCCCTTTATATTTATAGATTAATCTATTGGTTTATCTAATTCTACTTTATTAATTCTTTGGAAACCATCAATGCCATAAAGGTCTGAAATAGTTTCATCAGTTGCTTCTTGGTCAATTGAAAGTACCATCATTGCTTCGCCGCCGATAGAATGTCTACCTAAGTGCATTGAAGCGATATTTATTTTATGCTCTCCAAGTAATTGTCCCATTTTACCAACAATACCTGGACGGTCATTATGATTAATAATTAACATATGTTTTTCAGGCTTGAAATCTACCGGATAGTCGTTGATTCTTACGATGCGAGGACCATATCCATTAAGAACGGTTGAACCAATTTTAACTGAATGTTCTTTATTGATTAACTCAAGTTCTATATAGTTACTGAAACCATATTTTTTACTATTCTTCTCAATTTGATAAGTTACACCTTGTTCATTTAGTAAAACTAATGCATTTATAAGGTTAACGTGATCGCCTAAATCTTGTTTTAGCACACCCATTACTAATTGGCGTGTAATTAAACTTGTATCATCTAAAGCTATTTCACCATGATATTTAATTTTAAGTTCACGTGGTCCTTTATCAAATAATTGTATACCTACTTCGCCAGTAGTTCTACTTAACTGTACAAACGGTCTTAATTCTTCTTCGACATCACCAGAAATTTGAGGGGCGTTCACAGCATGTAAAACATTATTATTTTCAAAAATATCAATGATTTCATTTGCCACAGATACCGCTACTTTTTCTTGTGCTTCAATTGTAGATGCACCTAGGTGAGGAGTTACAATGATTTTATCGTGTTGCGTTAAAGGTGTGTTGTTTGCTGGTTCTTCTGTAAATACATCGAGTGCAGCTTTAGCAATTTTACCTTCATCTAATGCTTTAATTAAGGCGTCTTCGTCTATAATACCACCTCTAGCAACGTTAATGATTTGTAAATTTGGTTTCGCTAAATTGAAAAAGTCCTCATTTACTATACCTTTAGTTTTAGGTGTAAGAGGAGTATGTACTGTTATAAAGTCTGCTTGTTCTGCAATTTCTTCAACTGTAGCTCGTGTAACCTCTAAACGCTTTGCTTCATCGCTTGATAAATAAGGATCGAAAGCGAGTATATTCATACCAAAGCTTTGTGCTCTTTTTGCAACACCAAGACCAATTCGGCCAGCACCAATAACACCTAGTGTTTTTTGATATAACTCCGTACCGCGGAATGTTTTTCTATCCCAGTTTCCTTCTTGCAATGAACGATGAGCTTCAGGAATATTTCTAGCCATCGCTAAAATCATAGCCATAGAATGTTCAGTTGCAGAAATTGTATTACCATCTGGTGCGTTGATTACTAATATTCCTTCTTTTGTTGCATAATCAACATCAATATTATCAACGCCAACACCTGCGCGTGCAATCACACGTAATTGTTTTGCAGCACTTAATATAGGAGGAGTTATCTGAGTCTGACTTCTTACTATTAATGCATCGTAATTGCCTATAATTTCAGTAAGTTCTGATTCAGATAGACCTGTGTTAATATCAACTTCAAAATTATCATGTTCTAATAAACTTTTTAGACCTTCTTCTGAAATTGGGTCTACGACTATAACTTTAAACATATTGATTAATTACCTCCTGGAATTTTGTGATACCTTTTCCGAGTACGGATGTACCTCTTAGTTCTGATAATACAATTTCTAATGCACTAATGAATTTCAACATATCATTAGGCGACACTTTACCCATGTGTCCAACTCTTAAAATTGAACCTTTAAGATGTTGTTGACCACCAGCAATTGTTATATTAAAACGATTTAGTAATTCATCTTTAATTGGTTTTACTTCTTCTTTATTAGGTACAAAAGCTGTAACAGTAGGGGATGCAAATTGATCTTCTACTAATAAATCGATATCTAATGCTTTTATACCAGCTCTAACAGCTTCTTTACACACTTCGTGACGCTTAATAGTATTTTCGAATTGCTCTTCATTAATTAAATCACAATAAGTTTGAACACCTCTTATAAGTGAAACTGCTGGTGTGAAAGGAGTAGAATCATCATTTAATGAAGTAATGTATTTATTTAAGTCTAAATAAAAACGTGATGTTGTAACTTCTTTAAATCTTTCTATAGATCGATCATTATACGCTACAAAAGCAGCACCTGGAGGTAGCATGATAGCTTTTTGACTACCCGCAACTAATAAATCAATATTGTCTCTTTCCATATCTACGTCTACAGCACCAATGATGCTTACACCATCTACTACAAAATAAATATTTGGATCAATATCATGTACTAATTTACCTAATTCACGGATAGGATGTTTCACTGAAGTCGATGTTTCACAAAATTGAGTGAATACAGCAGTTATATTTTCGTCGAGTGCATTAATATATGCTTCGAATTCTTCTATGTCTACACCATTTCCCCATTCAACTTCAAAAATATGAGCGTTAAATGGATAGGAAGCAGCTATCTTTTTAAACCTGTCTCCAAAAGCGCCTGATACTATAATCACGATATGGTCGTCTGGGTTTACGATATTGACCATTGCCGCCTCTAAAGCGCTTGTTCCAGAAGAAGTAAGGATAGCTACAGGGTTTTTAGCCCCAAAAATTGTTTGTAGATCTCTTGATGCTTGATGAATAATTTGACTAAATTCCTTTGTTCTATGACCAGTCATAGGTAAGTTCATACTTTCTAGAATTTGCCTAGGAACTGTCGTAGGACCTGGTGCGAGTAATAAAGAATCATGTTGATACATATTTATATACACTCCTTATTGAATTTATGTTCTATATTGTAGCAAAGAAAATAATAAAAATATAGTGAATTTATAGAAAATTCAGATTAAAACGCTTTCATATCAATATCTTACTTCACCACTGGCAATAACTTGAACATTTCCAGCTAAGGCACGTGTCACCATACAAGATTCTTCTGCTTTTTGAACAAGTCTTTTAAGTTTTCCTTGTAAATCTTCATCAGGTTCATCCCCAATATAAATTACAGGATAGTGTTCTATTTTTTTATAAGTAATGACACCATTTTCCACATCAACATATCCTTTTGAATCAACTTCAATTCTTTCGATTTCAATTTCAGAACGCTCAATCATTGCCGCTAAAGTAATCATATAACAAGTTGAAGCTGCGCCTAGTAACATTTCGTCAGGATTTGTGCCAATTTCAGGTCCGTCCATAACCTCTGGAATCGAAACTCTCGTTGATAAATTATTAGTTGTAATATGGCCTGAAGTATTTCTACCTTTAGTCCATGTTCCTTTTAAGTCAAAAATATGTGTAGTCATAATTATTTTTCCTTTCTTTAAATAAATAATTTTAGGTATACTTTACATTATGACGGATAATTAAGGAGTAGACAATGAATCTGAACAGTATAAATTCAATAATTAAGGTAGCACATAGAGGTGTTCCTTCATTGATACCTGAAAATACGATAGCATCTTATAAATATGCTCTCACATTAAACATCGATATGTTAGAAATTGATATACATAGAACTAAAGATGGAAAATTAGTTGTTATGCATGATCCTACGACTGAAAGAACAACTTTAGAACAAGGTACCATTAAAGATTTAACTTATGATGAATTATTAAAATATGATATAGGTAAATGGAAAGGAGAGAAATTTATAGGAGAACGTATACCATTGCTACAAGAAGTATTACAGCTTATCAAGCCTACCAATATTAAATTACTAATAGAAGTTAAACATCCAGATAAATATCCAGGCATAGAAGAAGAATTAATAAATGAAATTATTAAGACAGGGCTTGATATCAATCGTATTATTATCCAATCATTTGATAGAAACAGCGTGAAAAAGGTTCGAGAATTAAATAAAAATATAAAACTTGGTGTGCTGATAAGTAAAAGACATCGTCTTATTAGAAATGATACAATACAAAAAATAAGTGAATATGCTCAGTATTTAAATCCAAATTATAAATTGCTTACGAAAGGGTTTGTGAAAAGTATACATGCGCATGGTTTAAAAATATTACCTTACACTGTAAATGATTATCATAATTTTGTAAGAATGATAAAAATTGGAGTAGATGGCGTTATTACAGATTATCCTCAAAGTTTAAGTGAATGGTTAAATGAATAAAATCTTATAAAAAAATCCCCGCTCCGAATGGAGTGGGGATATAAATTTAAACTATTAACGAGAGTAGTACTCAACGATTAATTGTTCATTGATTTCAGCAGGTAATTCACTACGTTCTGGAACGCGTACAAATGATCCTTCTAATTTATCAGCATCAAATGTTAAGTACTCAGGTACGTGGTTACTTAATTCTACAGATTCAGCAACAATGTTTAATTTTTGTGATTTTTCACGAACACCAATAGTTTGACCTGGTTTTAAAGTGTAAGATGGGATGTCTACGCGACCACCATCTACAGTGATGTGACCATGGTTAACTAATTGACGTGCTTGACGACGAGTACGTGCTAAACCTAATTGGTATACTACAGCATCTAAACGAGAAGCTAATAGTGCCATGAAGTTGTCACCGTGAACACCTTGCATGTTACCAGCTTTGTCGAAGATAGTGCGGAATTGACGTTCGTTAATTCCGTACATGTAACGTAATTTTTGTTTCTCTTGTAATTGCATACCATACTCAGATAATTTTTTACGTTGAGTAGGGCCGTGTTGTCCTGGTGCATATGGACGTTTTTCTAATTCTTTACCTGTGCCGCTTAATGAAATACCTAAACGACGTGATTTTTTCCAGTTTGAACCTCTAAATCTTGCCATTTTGAAGTTCCTCCTTTTTCTTGTTTGATTGTTATGAAGAAACAAGAAAGAATGTTAAATGCTCATATGGATATGTTATATTTGTGTGCCTTCACCTTGCAGCCGCGGTTACACAACACGCCTTCTTTGGGAATAACATAGAGCCCTATAATATTTAACTGCTACTTCCGTTAATTCACACAAAGAATAGTATACTGTTCTTGATGGGTAATGTCAAACTATTTTTAGATATAGAGATGCTTTTCGAGTACTTGCACAAGTTGTTCTAAACCATCTTTATCTTTTTCTGTAAATCTTGCTTTTATTGGTGCATCTATATCTAACACACCGATAACTTCTTTGTTATAATATAGTGGTATAACTATTTCAGATTTACTGTTTGCATCACAAGCTATATGCCCAGGGAAGGCATTGACATCATCTACAAGCTGAGTTGAGTTATTTTCTACAGCTGTTCCACATACGCCTTTACCAATTTCTATATCAACGCAAGCAGGTAATCCTTGAAACGGACCAAGTTTTAATGCATTATTCTTAATAAGATAAAAACCTACCCAATTAATTTCGGGTAAAAATTGATTAATAAAAGCAGATGTATTACTTAAATTTGCAATTAGGTCTTTTTCACCTGATAAAAGGCCATCTAATTGTTTGCTTAATAGTGAATAATTCAAATTATGTTCAGACATATTTATTCCTCTTTTCATTATTTTTTTAAATTATAAATCTATTTTAGAACTTTAGATACAAATTGCACAGAAAAAGGTTTGTTGGATAAATATTTTACGTTATAATAAAGAGAACGATTTAGGAGGAGAATACATAATGGCAATTTATATAACACTTGCAATTATCATCATTATATTAATTGGTATTGGTATAATGTTATGGTTGCGTACATCAAAGCGAACTTTGATTACTGAGACTGAACAGCGTAAACAAAAAATTAAACAATTACCGTTTCAAGATGAGTTAGCTAAACTTAAAAAATTAAATGTGCGAGGCGAAGCTAAAGATAAGTATGATCAATTTAAACGAGAGTGGCAAACAGTGCTACAAGAAGATTTGAAAGTAGTGGATGCTAAAATACATGATGCCGATGCAGAGCTAGATAAATTTAAGTTTTCGCAATCGGAAGAAAGTATAGCTGATGCAGATAAGATTATGGATGGCATCGAAAAGAAATATACGCGCTTAACTCAGAGTGTTACAGAATTAATTACAACAGTAGAATCAAGCGATAAATTGTATGAAGAATGTAAGCAAATCTACAGAGAAACCAAAAGAGAAGTGTTAGCAAACAGACACCAATTCGGTGATGCAGCTGATTTAATCGAAAAAAATATCGAAGCATTTTATCCTAGAATTGAGCAGTATGAAGAACTTATTGATGAGGGACATTATGTTAAAGCAAAAGGTCATATTGATCAATTACATACAGATATGAAACGCATGCAAGAAGACATGAATGAAATTCCTCTATTAATCAAAGACGTTCAAAAAGAATTACCAGGACAATTCCAAGATTTAAAATTTGGTTGTCGCGATTTAAAAGTAGAAGGTTATAATTTAGAACATGTTAAAGTAGAAAGTACTTTACAAACTTTAAGAGGCAGATTGAATTTAGTTGAACCATTAATAGGTAGATTAGAACTAAGTGAAGCTGAAAACATTATTACTGAGATTAACGATTCATTAGATGATATGTACGATTTAATCGAACATGAAGTTAAATCTAAAAATACAGTTGAACAATCTAAAGAAATTATTACAGATGAATTATTCCATGCTAAAGATATGAACTATACGCTACAAACAGAAATTGAATATGTAAAAGAAAACTATTATATTTCTGAAGAAGACGTTCATAAAGTAAGACAGTATGAAAATGAGATTCAAAATTTAATAACTGTATATGATGAAATTTTGAGTGAAATGGCAAAAGCAAGTGTTAGATACAGTGAAGTAGAAGATAATTTACTATATATTGAAGAACACGTAAAAGTTATTAATGACAATCAAGAAAAAATTCAAAATCACCTTGTTTCATTACGTGAAGATGAAGCAACAGCTCAACAAAACACACTTAGAGTTCAATCTAAGAAAGAGGAAATATACAGAAATCTACTTGCTTCAAATTTACCTAGCGTACCTGAAAGATTTATCATTATGAAAAATGAAATCGATCATGAAATACGCGAAGTTAATAAAATCTTTAGCCAAAGACCGATTAATGTTCAGTTTGTGAAAGATAAAGTGAGCAATATCGTTTTACAAATGAATAAGTTTGAAGATGAAACAACAGACGTTTTAATTAATGCAGTTCATGCTGAAACATTAATTCAATATGGTAATAGATATAGAAAAGAAAATAACGAATTAAACAAAAGTCTTAATGAAGCAGAAAGACTTTTCGCTAATAATAGATACAAGCGTGCAATAGAAATTTCAGAAGCGGCTTTAGAAAAAGTTGAACCTGGAATCAGTGATAAAATCGAAGAAGAAGTTTATCAGCAAAATTAATAAATATTTATAATAACAAGCTAGAACAAATTATTGTTCTAGCTTGTTATTTTTGGATAATCAATTGTCAAACTTCATTTTTTCACGTTAGCTACTCTATCATTTTTAAGTATATCTATACCATTTGACTTGTGGTATCATTATATAATGAAAAAAAGAGGTGACAGTATGATATATCTAGATAATGCTGCAACTACGAAGCCTCATGAGGATGTTATTAAGTCATATACTCAAATGAACCAACATTATTTTTTTAATCCAAATAGCCCTCATGGTGCAGGAATAAAAATTGCACATTTGATTGATAAAGCAAGAAAAAATATAAAACAATACTTAAATTTAAATGATAAATTTGATGTCATATTTACTAGTGGAGCCACTGAATCAAATAATATAGTCTTGCAAGGTATGGCTCAAACGAAGAAAAGATTTGGGAATACGATTTTAACAACTAAAATGGAACATCCATCTGTACTTGAAACGATGCGAGCGTTAGAAGAACAAGGATTTAACCTGAAATATATTAATACAACTGCTGATGGTAAATTAGATTTAAATTCTTTAGAAAAGCTACTTAATGATGATGTCATCCTTGTAACTTGTATGCATGTCAATAATATAATGGGCCAAGTTCAACCTATAGAAGAGATTAGCAAAATGCTTGAAGCTTATCCTAAAGTTCATTTTCATGTAGATGGTGTTCAAGGATTTGGTAAAATCCCTTTAGATATCAATTTAATGGATAGTTATAGTTTAAGCGCTCATAAATTCCATGGATTAAAAGGTTCTGGAATTTTAGTGTTGAACCAACTCAGATCTATTAAACCAATCATATTTGGTGGGGGACAAGAATACGGTATTAGAAGTGGTACAGTAAATGCCCCAGTTAATGTTTCTTTAGCTAAAGCTATGAGATTTATGCAAGAGAATTGTGAACAACATCGTAAAGTATTATATGCGAAGGGATCTGAAATTAGAACGTTTATAGAAAGTTATGAAGGTATAGTAATTAACTCTCCGACCGACGCAGCTCCATATATTTTGAATATTTCATTTCCGGGAGTAAAAGGTGAAGTATTGGTTAATGCTTTTTCAAAATTTGATATTTACCTTTCAACTACAAGTGCATGTTCTTCGAAAAAAAGTTCGCATAATGAAACGCTAAAAGCTATGGGTATGAGTAATAGTCGTATAGAAGGTAGTATAAGAATTAGCATAACGTATGATATAACAGAAGAACAAATCGAAACATTTAAAGAAGCCTTTAATAAAGTATATATAGAAGTAAAGGAGTTATTAAAAAATGAATTATGATCATATATTAGTTAGGTACGGTGAATTAACTTTAAAATCAGGCAATAGAAAGATGTTTGTAAATAAGTTAAGAGCAAACATTAAAGATCGCTTAATGCCACTACAAGGATATAAGGTACGTGCTAATCGAGATAGAATGTATATAGATGTCTATGAAGGTTCAGATATTGAAGAAATGATGACACGTATAACGTCGGTGTTTGGTGTACATTCAGTTAGCCCAGTAGTAAGAATTGAAAAAGAGTTAGATGTTATGAAGGAAATTGCACTTCAATTCGCGAATGAATTTAATGATGGTGACACATTTAAAATAGATGTTAGACGTGCAGATAAGACATTTGAAATGGATACTTTTCAACTAAACCAAGCTCTAGGTGGTCATGTACTCGAAAACACTAACAACATCACGGTTGATGTTAAACAGCCTGATCATAAAATTAAAGTAGAAGTAAGAAAAGATGCAATTTATATGTATAATAAAGTCCTAGAAGGTGCAGGAGGTTTACCTGTAGGAACTGGGGGTAAAACTTTATTAATGCTTTCTGGTGGAATAGATTCTCCAGTAGCTGGCATGGAGGTAATGAAACGTGGTGTAACAATTGAAGCTATTCATTTTCATAGCCCGCCATATACTAGTGAACAAGCAAAACAAAAAGTTATCGACTTAACGAAACAGCTTTCTTATTTAACAGGGGACATTAAACTTCATATTGTACCTTTTACGAATTTACAAAAACAAATTCATAAAGTTGTTGAAGAAAGTTATACAATGACAAGTACGAGAAGAATGATGCTTCGAATTACAGAAAAAGTTGCTCATAATATTGGAGCACATGCTATCGTTAATGGAGAAAACTTAGGACAAGTAGCTAGTCAAACTCTTGGCAGTATGTATGCAATAAATAGTGTTACATCTATGCCTATTTTAAGACCACTATTAACATTCGATAAAGATGAAATTGTTAAAAAAGCACAAGCTATTAACACTTTCGATTTATCGATTCAACCTTTTGAAGATTGTTGTACAATTTTTACGCCGAAAAACCCGAAAACAAATCCAAAATTAGAAAAAGTAGAATATTTTGAATCGAATTTTGATTTTGGTCCATTAATTGATGAAGCGGTAGAAAATGTAGAAACAATCACAATTTCTAAACATGATGATATTCAAAAAGAGAAAGAAGAATGGATGGATGATCTACTTTAAAATAGACGTTGGGATGTCGTATTCATAAAGTAGAGGAGATGAGACGATGGAGTTTGATATTAATATCCTACTCATCATTATAGTATTTGGTTTAATTGCGTCATTTATAGATTCTGTTGTAGGTGGCGGTGGTTTGATTTCTTTACCGGCGCTACTAGCGGTTGGAATGGATCCAGCGGTTGCGTTAGGTACAAATAAATTAGCAAGTTCTTTTGGTACATTTACAAGTACAATGAAGTTTATTAAAGCAAAAAAAGTGGATTTTGATATTGTCGGAAAGTTATTTCCTTTAAGCTTTATCGGCTCAATCTTCGGAGCAATAACTGCGACCTATTTACCACCAGAATATTTAAAGCCGTTAGCTATTATCATTCTTGCTCTTGTTACAGTGTATTCCATTGTAAAGAAAGATTGGGGAGATATTAACCAATATAAAAAATTATCATTAAAAAAGGCGATACTTTTTATTATTGGTGTAATTGTTATTGGTTATTATGATGGCTTCTTAGGTGGTGGAACAGGTTCGTTTTTCCTATTCATGTTGTTATTAATTGGCCTTGACTACTTACATGCAGCAGGTAATGCAAAGTTTTTAAACCTTGCTTCAAACGTTGGTGCTTTATTATTGTTCATGTTTCTCGGACAAGTCAATTATGTATATGGATTATGTATGGCCGCATCAATGGTAGCAGGTTCATACTTAGGAGTGACGTTTGCTATTAAAAAAGGCGTTTCTTATGTAAAAGTATTATTTATTGTTGTGACTATCATTTTGATTATTAAAAATATTTATGATTATGTGACTGTACAGTTAATGTGATTAAAAATAACATGAGACAGGGAGATAATTCCTTAGCTCAAAAATCCTCCTAATCCGTTGAGATATTAATTTACAAATTAGGAGGATTTTTAATATATACGATTTTAAAATATAGGCCTATAATGCTAACGAGCTTGTTAATAATTTCTTGCACGTTAGAGGTCATTACCTCACATATATATAATAAAAGCCCGAAACATAAATGTGTCTCGGGCTTTTTTTCTATTATAAAAATTTCCTTTGTACTTTGCTCCAAAATGAATTGTGTGGGAGTCTGAGTGTACGTATATATTTATTTTTTATTTGAAGTCTAACAAACTCAGTTTCTTGTATACTTAATGCTTCATTATCTAATCCCATGATAGGATAATAATTGCCTTCTTTATCTAATACAATTTTAAGGGTACGCGTTTCGCCTAAGACGACAGAACTACTTACTGTTCTAAAGTTATTATTATTTAATGAAGCAATTTCAGTTAGTTGCATGCTTCGAATCATCGGGTCAATTATAGCGCCATCTAAAGATTTATTATAACCTGTTGAACCTGTAGGGGTAGAGATTAGTAAACCATCACCATTAAATGCTTCAAAGTATTCATCGTCAATATAAATTTCCATCTTCATTGGCTTAATAACACTAGATTTAATGTAAAAATCATTTAAACACATATATGACATCTGATCGTTAAGGTTTACTTCTAAAACTGGGTATTTACGGACCATTACATCATTTGAATTAATAGAATCGATCAAGTTTTGTATGTCATCAACACTAAAATCAACATATAAGTAATTTTGATCTAAGCGTGTACGAATCCCGACATAAATTTTGTCTTTATTAAAATTAGTTTTGCGACATGCCTGTAAGAAGCTACCATCCCCTCCAATTGAAGCGATAATATCCGCTTCTTCGTGATTATTTACGAATTTAAAGCCATATGGTTCCATCTGTGCTTTGATTTCGTCACATGTTTGAAGTATGTCTTTATCTTTAGATGTGAAAAAATAAATATGTTTATTAGAATTCATAAAATCTTCCTCCCAAATTGTTACAGTTGATATGAAAGTCTGTTATCATTATAAATGTAAAATCTTAAAATAGAAAGGAAGATAGTATGTCAAAAAGGTTAGTTGCAATTATTATTGCACTAGTACTTGTTATTGGTGGTATTGTGATGAGTACAGTAGGTGTATTTCTTGATAATTCTTGGAAAAATACTGTTACAGGTTCTGACGGCATAAGTGAATCAGTCCAATCAGGAAGTGATAGCAGTAGTAAAATAGTTAAATTATCTGTTGATGGAACTATACAAGATACTGGAACTGAAGAATCATTATTCAGTGGCAGTGGGTATAATCATCAATCATTTTTAAAGAAATTAGATAAAATTAAAAAAGATAATAGCGTAAAAGGTGTCTTATTAGAAGTTAATTCACCAGGTGGTGGTACATACGAAAGTGACGAAATACATAAAAAACTTGAAGAAATAAAAGCGAAAAACAAGAAAGTTTATGTACAAATGAAAAATATGGCTGCATCTGGGGGATACTACATCTCTACTCCAGCTGATAAAATTTATGCAGGTTCACAAACTTTAACTGGTTCATTAGGGGTTATTATTTCTAGTATTAATTATGCTGAACTAGCAGATAACTTAGGCGTAAAAGATCAATCAGTTGTTTCAGGTAAACATAAACAAATATTAAACCCTATGAAAGATATGTCTAAAGAAGAAAAAGACATTATGCAATCAATCATAGATGATAGCTATAAACAATTTGTTAAAGTTATTAAAGATGGCAGAGATATGCCAGAAGATAAAGTTAAGAAATTAGCAGACGGAAGAATATATTCTTCACAACAAGCAAAATCAAACGGATTAATCGATGAAATTGGTTATGAAGATGATGCAATTAAAGATTTAAGAAATGCAGTAAAATCTAAAAATGCACAAGTAGTTACTTATGATACAACTGGTTCATTCATGAACTTCCCAATGGGAGCTAAAAGTAAAATTTCATCTATGTTAGGTTTTGATGATATAAGTAAATATGAAGCACTTATTAAAGCAAATAATTCACCACAACCTATGTATCTATATGGTGAGTAAGGAGGATTTTAAATGACTGAAGTACATTACGAACAAGTCGCTTCTTCTCGTGAACAAAGTGACATAGAACGCACTGTAAATAAGTATATGTCTAGTATAAAATCTATCGTATTTGCTGGATTCTGGGTTCGATTTTTAGCTTATATCATTGATTTACTTGCTTTAGCTGGGTTTAAAGGTATTGTATTAGGACCGCTATTCGCGTCAACAAGTATTAAGAGTGAGTACCTATTCGTACCATATTTCAGTGTTGAAAATATTGTTAGCGCATTGATATTTTATTTATATTTTGTGTTAATGACTTATTATTTTAAGGCAACATTAGGAAAAATGATACTTGGCTTGAGTGTTTATCGAGAAGATGCAAAGCCGTTAAAATTTACTGATGTGTTATTTAGAGAATGGATAGGTAGAATTATTTCGGGCATATTGCTTGGCTTACCTTATATAGTCGTAGCATTTAATAAAAAACATAAAGGTATTCACGATTACTTTGGTGATACAGTTGTTTTGAAAAATAAATACATTGAAATGAGAAAAGACTTCCAAAGAGTAACGAGTCAAAACTCATAAACAAATGAATTTCAAAGTCTCTTTAATCATGATAGAATATACCTATCAAGATTAAGGAGGCTTTTTTAATGGCGCAAGTTACATTCAAGAATGAACCTATTACATTAGTAGGTAAAGAAGTAGAAGTAGGTTCAACAGCACCAGACTTTACTGTATTAGCAAATGATTTATCAGAAAGAACTTTAAAAGACTATGAAGGTAAAAAGAAACTCATTAGTGCCGTACCTTCTTTAGATACAGGTGTTTGTAGTCAACAAACTCGCAAATTTAATGAAGAAGCAGCAGATGTACAAGATGGAGTTGTTCTAACAATTTCAAACGACTTACCATTTGCTCAAAAGAAATGGTGTGCAGCTGAAGGTTTAGAAAACGTAATTACATTAAGTGATCACCGTGACTTATCATTTGGTGAAAATTATGGTGTAGTAATGAAAGAATTACGTTTACTAGCACGTTCTGTCTTTGTATTAGATAAAGACAATAAAGTTGTTTACTCAGAAATTGTGAGTGAAGGCACAAATCACCCAGATTATGATAAAGCTTTAGAAGCTTTCAAAAACTTAAACTAATAAACAACTATAAAGTGCTGTCCATATGAATGGGCAGCTTTTTATACGAAAGAGGGCAATTATGACTGAAGAAAAAAATATTATGGAAACATTGTATGAGAAACTGGATGAAAATAGTAAAAAATTACATGATGAAAATGGACAAAGTTACATTGAAAACTTAGGTTTAGCAATGGAAGATATTTATACCAACCAAAGAGACCTCTTAGAACAATCGACAATACAAGAGAGAAGAAAAGCATTTCAATTTGCATATTTAAGTTTGCTAAAAGAAGAAATCATTCAACCTAATCATCAAATGACACCGGACTCAATAGGCTTTATATTAAGCTACCTTGTTAACTTATTTAATAAGAATAAAGAGGAATTAAATGTTGTAGATATAGCAAGTGGAACAGGACATTTAAGTGCGACAATAAATGAACAGAACCAAGAAAAAACTGTAATGCATCATTTAATAGAAGTAGACCCAGTATTACAGCGTGTAAGTATTCATCTTGCTAACTTCTTGGAAATACCATTTGATGTATATCCACATGATGCAATTATGCCACTGCCATTAGAAGAAGCGGACGTTGTAGTAGGGGATTTACCAGTTGGGTATTATCCAGTTGATGAACGTAGTAAAGAAATGAAATTAGGTTTCGAAGATGGTCACAGTTATAGCCATTATTTATTATTAGAACAAGCAGTCAATGCAGTGAGACCAGGTGGTTATGTATTTTTAATTGTTCCAAGTCAATTATTCGAAGGTGAAGAAGTGAAACAGCTTCAAAAATTTATTGCAACAGAAACAGAAATGCAAGCATTTTTAAACTTCCCTAAAACATTGTTTAAGACAGAACAATCTAAAAAATCATTATTAATCTTACAAAAGAAAGACTCAGGGAAAACTCATTCTGTTGAGGTATTATTAGCGAATATTCCAGACTTCAAAGCACAAGCCCAACTGAAAACGTTTTTAGATGAAGTTGATGAATGGATGAAAGAAAATCATCCTTCATAAACTGTATTAATACTTGATTAGTATCTGTATTAGTGTTTAAATAGTATAGAAAAGTATTATCAGGAGGAAGTCTAAATGACAAAAATAATAGCAATTAATGCCGGTAGTTCATCATTAAAATTTCAATTATTTGAAATGCCTGAAGAAAAAGTAATAACAAAAGGCTTGATAGAACGTATTGGTTTAAAAAATTCAGTTTTCTCAATTGTAGTAAACGGAGAAAAAATTACTGAAACATTAGATATTGAAAATCATGATATTGCAGTTAACATTATGTTAGATGCACTGAAAAATCATAACATTATCAATGATATTAATGATATTCAAGGAACCGGTCACCGTGTAGTACATGGTGGAGAATTATTCCCTGAATCAGCACTTGTAACAGATGATGTGTTAGAAAAAATTGAATCATTAACAGAACTTGCGCCTTTGCATAACCCAGCAAACATTATGGGTATTAAGGCTTTCAGAAAGCTATTACCAAATATTCCTCACGTTGCAGTATTTGATACTTCATTCCATCAAACTATGCCAGAAGAATCATATTTATATAGTTTACCTTATAACTTCTATAAAGATTTCGGTATTCGTAAATATGGTTTCCATGGTACAAGTCATAAATATGTATCAGAAAGAGCAGCTGAATTATTAGATCGTCCTATAGATCAATTAAGAATTATTTCATGCCATATCGGGAATGGCGCGTCAATCGCAGCTATTGATGGCGGTAAATCTGTAGATACATCTATGGGCTTCACACCATTAGCTGGTGTAACAATGGGAACACGTTCAGGTAACTTAGACCCAGCTTTAATTCCATTTATCATGGAAAAAACGGGCAAAAATGCAGAAGAAGTATTAAATATCTTAAACAAAGAATCAGGATTACTTGGTATTTCAGGTTCTTCAAGTGATTTAAGAGATATACAACAAGATGCAAACGAAGGTAATGAAAGAGCTAAATTGGCATTAGATGTATTCGCTTCTAGAATTCATAAATATATGGGTTCTTATGCAACAAGAATGCATGGTTTAGACGCTATTGTATTCACTGCAGGTGTTGGTGAAAACTCTGATACTGTACGTGCTAAAGTATTAGAAGGTTTAGAATTCATGGGTGTATATTGGGACCCACGCTTAAACACAGGATTACATGGTGAAGAAGCATTTATCAACTACCCACATTCACCAGTTAAAGTAATTGTTATTCCAACTGACGAAGAAGTTGTAATCGCTCGTGATGTTATGAAATTTGGTAACTTAGGTAAATAATTATTAATAATCAAGAGGTTGAAACAAATTAATTGTTTCAACCTCTTTTATTTATATGAAAATTTTAATGTTAGTTATCCAATTCCTTTATGTTTATCTATTTATCGTTAAGGCTATACATAATTAAAGAAGCAATGAGGAGGAATATCATGAGACCAGAGAGAGCACTGTTGCGATTAGTTAGAATTGTAATGAGAAGAGTAGGTAGAGAACAAGCGAAAAAACAAAAGCAAAAAAGTAATGAAGATATACAAGACCAAAATAACGAACAAAAATAATAAAAAATTTGAGGCTGAGACATAAATACATGTCTCAGCCTCATTGCCGGGGTAGGACTACGAAATCTGTTTAATAAAATGAGATTTCTGCCCAACTCCCAAGCTTTTTGGAAGTGTGGAATTATATCCTAAACTCGACTAATATTTAGTTCTTAAAAATTATTTTCCATCGTGATGTTGATCGAATAATTCTTTTGTTGCAACTGTTGGTTCGAAATCTTCAGGCATTGTTTCAGTTCTAACAACTAAAACGTCACATGGAGAATTTCGAACAATTGCTTCTGAAACTGAACCTACAATGAAGCGTTCTACTGCATTTAGTCCTGAAGTACCACACATGATTAAGTCGACTTCAAAATCATCAGCTAACTTTTTAGGAATAATCGTTTTAGGTGAGCCAAATTCCAATTTAGTTGCAACATTTGCTACACCATTTTTTTCAGCATTTTCTTTATATCCAGATAATAAACTTTCAGCGAAGCTTGTAGCTTTATTTACTATTTGAGTATCATAAGCCTCAACACTAGCGTATGAGCGAGAATCAACAATATTAACAATTGTTAATTTAGCATCGTTACGTTTTGCTACAGCTACTGCCTTGTTATAAGCCCATTCTGCCTCAGTTGATCCATCTACTGCTATAAGAATATTTTTATAATTTAACATCTGAACCGCCTCCTAGTTCTTTTATCTTATTATATCATAATTTTCTGAAAAAATAACAAATTAACTTTTTAATAATAGAGATAATGTCACATTTTTAATCATAATATGATAAAGTATAATTATCGTTTGAATATTTAGAAATTTAAGACATTAGCAATAGTATAATTTTTGAATAAAAATAATTGCGCTTTCAAAATTATGGCGTTATGATTGAGTCAAGGAGGGAATTTATTATGATAATTGGAGTACCAAAAGAGATAAAAAATAATGAGAATAGGGTGGCATTAACACCCAGTGGAGTAGCAACTTTAATTGACCAAAAACACTCAGTTAAAGTAGAAACTGGTGCAGGTTTAGGTTCACAATTTACAGACGAAGACTACAAGGCTTTAGGTGCTGAAATTGTTGATCAAAAAGAAGCTTGGAATGTTGAAATGGTTATGAAAGTTAAAGAACCTCTTGAAGAAGAATTTCAATTTTTCAAAAAGGATTTAATACTTTTTACATATCTTCATTTAGCAGCAGAAGAATCGTTAACTAATGCATTATTAGAAAATGAAGTAACAGCAATTGCTTATGAGACTGTTCAATTAAAAGATCGCTCTCTACCATTATTAGCACCTATGAGTGAAGTTGCAGGAAGAATGTCTACACAAATTGGTGCTCAATTCTTACAAAAAACTAATGGTGGAATTGGAATTCTATTATCTGGTGTACCCGGTGTTAAACGTGGAAAAGTCACAATAATTGGCGGCGGACAAGCAGGAACAAATGCTGCTAAAATGGCAGTCGGTCTTGGTGCTGATGTTACAATTATTGATTTAAATCCTACTAGATTACAACAATTAGATGATTTATTTGGTTCTAGTGTACAAACAATGATGTCATCACCATTAAACATCGAAGAATCTGTAGTTGAAAGTGATTTAGTGATAGGTTCTGTTCTTATCCCTGGTGCAAAGGCACCAAAGCTTGTAACTGAAGATATGGTTAAGAAAATGAGACCTGGTTCAGTACTTGTGGATATTGCAATTGATCAAGGTGGTTCATTCGAAACATCTGATAGAATTACAACGCATGACGATCCTACATATGTTAAGCACGGTGTCCTTCATTATTCAGTTGCTAACATGCCTGGCGCAGTGCCTAGAACGTCAACAATAGCTTTAAATAATGCAACAACTCCATACGCATTACAACTTGCAAACAAAGGCTATATAAAAGCATGCCAAGAAAATGAAGCACTAGCAAAAGGTTTAAACACAATTCATGGTAAATTAACTTACGAAGAAGTAGCAAAAACATTTGATAAGGAATTTACACCTTATCAAGACATCTTGAAATAATAGAGAAAGCACAAAATGTTGGTATATTAAACATTTTGTGCTTTTTTTGATAGAAGAAAATTATGAACGAACTTGATTATAAATCATTATTAGATGCCACTGAAAATATCTGTTATTGCAGAAACATAGAAATTGCTACTGTTGTTGTCACGTTTGGTGAGAAAAGACAATAAGGGTACTGTTGTTGCCACGTTTGGTGAGAAAAGACAATAAGGGTACTGTTATTGACAAGTTTAGCAAGAAAAGACAATAAAAAAAGAGGCTGAGACATGTATTTATGTCTCAGCCTAATTCATTATAATAGCAGTAGCTAACTCTCTTAAACACAGCATTTGCATAATACTTTATTCAAACAATCTTAGTTCCATGTACTTCATCAAACGGTATGTCGTTAAGTAACGTTTGTAAATTATCTTTATTAAGTCCGCCACCTGGCATAATTGTGATGTTGCCTTTTGAATGCATTAGCAATTTACCGAGATGGAATACGTTATCAAAGACTGATTGGTCACTTGGGCCGCCATGTGTTAACAAGCGCTCAAAGCCGTGGTCAATTAGCCAATCAAGAGACTTTAATTGAATATATGGATTGATTAAATCAAATGCCATGTGACATACAGCGTGTGTATCTCCGCATGTTTCTTTTAAAGCATCCATTTTCCATTCATCGAGTTGTTCATTTTCATCTAAACAACCAAAAACAAATGCGTCTACATTTAAAGTTTTAAGTTGAATAATATCTTGTCTCATTACTTCATATTCAAAATAATCGTAATTAAAGTCTCCACCTCTAGGCCTGATCATAACAGCAACTTGTACATCATTTTGATGACATAACTCAGTTGCAATTTTAACCATACCATAGCTAGGTGTAGTGCCACCTACAGATAAGTTATCGCATAATTCTATACGATTTGCTCCGTTTTTAATCGCATGGTTAATTTGTTCAATTGTTTCAACGCAAGATTCTTTTATCATTTTTCATAACCTGTTAAAAATTCATGGCCGTCTTTTGTTACGACAATATCGTCTTCAATTCTAACACCAGCTACTCCAGGAACATAAATGCCTGGTTCAACAGTTAAAACCATACCTTCTTTAAATGTATCTGTGTTAACGCTAGAAATATCAGGGAATTCATGAACACTTAATCCTAAACCGTGACCGAGTCTATGTGGGAAGTAATCACCATATCCAGCATTACTTATAATATCTCGTGCTACTTTATCACATTCAGAGATTTTAACGCCTGGTTTAATAATATCAATTGCTTTTTTATTTGCTTCTAATACAATGTTATAAATTTCTTGAGCTTTTTCAGGCGGTGTACCAAATGCTATTGTTCTTGTAATGTCCGAGCAGTAACCTTTGTATATAACACCTAAATCAAATAAAACATATTCATTGTTTTGTAATTTTCTATCTCCCGGGGTACCATGTGGTGCTGCTGCGTGATCTCCGAATAATACCATCGTATCAAAGCTCATTTTTGAAATACCGTGTTGTTTCATAGTTGTTTCAATATGATTAAGTACTTCGATTTCAGTTACACCTTCAGCCAATTTTTCGGCACCAGCTTTAATTGCTAAATCTGCGTATTTAGCCGCTTCATGCAATAATTCAATTTCATTTTGAGTTTTAATGTTTCTTACATCTTTCAACACTTGATCAATATCTTCGAATTTTTCAACATTAAAAGCTTTTTCTACTTCGCGAAAACGTTTAACAGATAAATGTTCGGATTCAATAGCGAAAGTTTTATAAGTTCTTTCTTCAATTAAGTCAAAAGCTGATTCAGTATCTAAATATCCAACGATATCCCCTTTGAACCCAGCATTTTTAGCTTCTTCAACTTCCATTTTTGGACAAAATAGTGTTTCTTCTCCGTCTTTTGTAATTAATAAACTAAATAAACGTTCATGAGGTTCAGATAAATAACCAGTTAAATAAAAAATATTTAAAGGTGTTGTTATCCATGCAGCATCTACATCTTTCTCATTTAAAAACGTTGTAATTTCATTGTGTTTCATAATTCAGCCTCCCAATTATCTTTCGTACATCATTATTCTAGACTTCCTGCTTAATAAATTCAAATTTAGGGTATATAATATAGAGAAAAGATATTGTGAGGAGGGAAATTCATGAAAGTATCATTTCATGGTCAATCAGTTATATATTTCGAAAGTAAAAATCATAAAGTGATTGTAGACCCATTTATATCTGGCAATCCTATGAGTGACTTAAATGTAGATGAAGTAGAAGCAGATTATATCATATTGACACACAGTCATGGCGACCATATTGGGGATACAGTAAATATTGCTAAAAGAACAGGTGCACTAGTTATTGCATTACCTGAAGCAATTGATTATTTATCTAATAAACATGGACTTGAAAACCTACATCCAATGAATATTGGTGGGAACATTGAATTTAATTTTGGTAAAGTAAAATTTGTTCAAGCATTCCACAGTAATAGTTTTACAGAAGAAAATGGCGAAATAATTTATTTAGGAATGCCTGCAGGTATTGTTCTAGAAACTGAAGGTGGCACAATTTATCATACAGGTGATACAGGTTTATTCAGCGATATGAAGTTAATAGCTGATAGACATCCTGTTGATTTATGTTTTGTACCAATCGGCGACAACTTTACAATGGGCATTGATGATGCAAGTTATGCCATCAATGAGTTTATCAAACCTAAAAAAGTCGTTCCAATCCATTACGACACATTTGATTTAATTAAACAAGATCCAAAAGAATTTGAAAAAGCTGTAACAAAAGCAGAAGTTCATATTTTAAAACCAGGTGAACATGTAGAATTATAATTAATATAAGAGGCTGAGACAGAAATAAATGTCCCAGTCTCTTATATTTTGTTAATGATTCTTTCTTATGTAAACATATCTTTTAATCTCTCAAGAATGTATAATATAATTAATTCATTATAATCGATAGAGGGTATAAAACATGACGAAACATGAACAAATAATAAAGTACATTGAATCGTTATCTGTTGGACATAAAATCTCTGTCAGACAGATTGCTAAAGATTTAAATGTTTCAGAAGGTACTGCATACAAGGCGATAAAAGAAGCTGATAATAAAGGGTTAGTAGCATCAATTGATAGAGTAGGTACAGTTAGAATTGAAAGAAAATCAAGAGAACAAATTGAAAACTTAACTTTTAATGAAATTGTGAAAATAGTAGATGGACAAGTTTTAGGTGGTAAACAAGGCTTACATAAAACGTTATCTAAATTTGCAATTGGTGCTATGGAAATCAAAGATGTTGTTAAATACTTAACGATGAATACATTGCTTATAGTCGGTAATAGAGCAGATGTTCAAATGGAAGCGTTGAAAAGAGGTTCAGCCGTATTAATAACGGGTGGATTTGAAGCGGATGATGACATTATCGAATATGCCAATGAGCATGATTTACCTATAATATCTTCTAATTATGATACGTTTTTAGTAGCCAATGCAATCAATCGAGCTATTTATGACCAAATGATTAAAAAAGAAATTCTTATGGTAGAAGATATCATGATACCAATTGAAGAAACTTCTTATTTATTTGATAACCAAAAAGTGAGAGATTGGAACGAAATGTCACAACAAACTTCTCATACTAGATTTCCAGTTGTCGATAATGAACTAAAGGTCATCGGTATTTTAACGAGTAAAGATATTGTTAATGAAGAGCCAGATAAACAGATTAAAGCTTTAATGACTAAAGCACCAATCGTTGCGCATTTAAATACAACGATAGCTACATGTGCTCATTTGATGATTTGGGAAGGTATTGAATTGTTACCAGTTGTCTCAAATACGAAAGAATTAATTGGTATAATCTCAAGAGAAGATGTGTTAAAGACAATGCAACTGATGAGTAGACAGCCTCAGATAGGAGAAACAATTCATGATCAAATTGCTAAACAAATTAGTATGGAGAACGGCAAAATAAAAGTTAATATTTCTCCACAACTTACAAATCAATTTGGTATGATGACGAAATCAATTTATATAGCAGTAATAGAAGAAGCACTTAGATATGAAGTGAGAAAATTGAAGAAATCAGAGTTGATGATTGAACATATAGACATTTATTATTTTAAAACGGTACAAATTGATGAAGAAGTTACTGTTAATATATCAGTTTTAGATATGGGCAGGTTGTCTGCTAAATTTGAAATATCTATGATGAATGGTAATAATACTGTTGCGAAAGCATTGTTGATGTGTCAATTACTAGATAAATAAAAAAGTCTGGAAAACAATAAATGCTCCAGACCAAAGAAAAATATTGGCAATAGATGACTGAACTGAAAATGCACTTATATCAAGCTTTTCAATTCTAATCATTCTTGCCGGGGTGGGGCAACGAAACCTTTTTAGTAAAATGAGGTTTCTGTCCCACTCCGTTTTTAAGATGATTGATTACGTTTTTTTCGTTCGAATTCTTCCCAAGCTTTGTTCTCAATCGGTAAATTACCTTTAAAGTATTTACTTGCTTTATGTCCATAGGTAATATTAACAATACCAAAGAACACCAATACTAAGACAATTATGTAAGTAACTAAAGTTGGAAACAAAAGTACTTGGTCTGCTGAGAATGCTATTAAGAAGATACCAAAGAAAAATCTCGCACGTTCTTTATGATATGCTTTTCTAACATCTCTTTTTGTTCTGAATGAACGGGCAAAGTTTAAAATAGTAAAAATTAAAGCGAGAATCATTACGGTTACGGATAACGCAACCAATACGGACATAATTTCAGGTGACATAGTTTAATCCTCCTACCAAGAAGCATTATATCAATTTATAAAATATAAGTAAATATATAGAAAGAGGGACCAATATGAATGACATTTTAAATAAAATTAAAGAATACGAAACAATAATTATACATAGACATGTAAGACCAGACCCTGATGCTTACGGCTCGCAACTAGGACTGAAATATATTTTAGAAGAAGCTTTTCCCGAAAAAAATATTTATGCAGTTGGACAATCAGAACCTTCATTAGAGTTTATTGGTGAATTAGACAATATTGAGGATGAAGTATACCAAAATGCTTTAGTAATAATTTGTGATACGGCAAATGAACCAAGAATCGATGATAATCGATTTAAAATAGGTAAAGAGCTCATTAAAATAGATCATCATCCACCAGTTGATTCATATGGCGATATTAATTATGTTAACACTGAAGCCTCTTCAACAAGTGAAATTATTTATGATTTAAATCAAGAGTGGAATTTAAACCAATCTGAAATTAATACAAAAGCAAGTCGTGTATTATATTTAGGTATAGTAGGAGATACTGGTCGTTTCTTGTTTGATAATACGACACCTCATACTATGGAAGTAGCCGCTTCACTTATGACTAAAGAATTTAACCGCAATGAAATGCTTAATCAACTTAGTGAACGTGAACCAAAGCTATTACATTTTCAAGGGTACATCCTTCAAAACTTCAACTATGATGGAAACGGATTTTGTTATATAAAAATAACGAAAGATATATTAGAAAAATTTGATATTTTACCAAATGAAGCATCATTATTTGTCAATGCAGTTGCAGATATTAAAGGTGTGAAAGCTTGGGTGTTTGCAGTCGATGAAGGAAAAGAAATTAGATGTCGCATTAGATCTAAAGGTATAAAAATAAATCATATTGCGGCAAAATACAATGGTGGAGGACACCCTAATGCATCAGGTGCTTCTGTATACAGTTGGGAAGAGTTCGATGAATTAGCTAGAGATATTAAATCTGAAATATAGGAGGTAAAGCGCATGGTAAGTCATTTAAATATTCATTCGTCATTTGATTTGTTGAATTCTAGTTTGAGAATTCCAGATGTTATTAAAAAGGCTAAAAATGAAAATTATCAAGCGCTTGCTATAACAGATTTAAATGTCATGTATGGAGCTTTGCAATTTTATGATGAATGTTTAAAACAAGGTATTAAACCTATATTTGGTTTGACCATTTATTTAGATGATCAATTAAATGAATTAGAATGTGTGTTGTTAGCCAAAAATCAATCTGGTTATCAAAATTTAGTTAAATTATCTTCAGCGATATCTCTTAAAGAAAGACATTCAACGCCAATCGAGTGGTTAAATACTTATTCAGAAGGTTTAATCATAATAGGTAAAAACTTAAATATTGATAATGAACATTTATTCCATTCAATAAAAATATCTGACCAAGACAAGTACATATCCCATGATTCATCAGTTGAAGAAAATTATAAAAAAGTGTATATGCAATCAGCTTTATATTTAAATGATGAAGATAGCGATAGTTTAATTGCATTAAATGCTATTAAAAATAATGAAAAATTAACAATATCTGATTTTAATACGCATTTAAACCAACATTTTTTAACTATGGAAGAATTAAGCCAAATTGACGTCTCATCTAAATTTATCAAAACAACTGATGAAATAGCTGAAAAATGTAATGTACAAATTCAATACCATCAAGATTTATTGCCGAAGTATGTTACCCCAAATGGCAAAGATAGTGATACTTATCTGTGGGAATTATTGATGAACAATAAATCAAACGTTCCACAATTTAATGACACTTATGCTGAAAGGTTGAAATATGAGTATGACATTATAGTATCCATGGGATATTCAGATTACTTCCTTATAGTGAGTGACTTAATTAATTATGCGAAATCAAATGATGTGTTAGTTGGTCCAGGGCGTGGCTCTTCAGGTGGTTCGCTCGTAAGTTATATACTAAATATTACGACATTGGATCCTATTGAATATGACCTATTATTTGAGCGTTTTCTAAATCCAGAACGTGTAACTATGCCGGATATTGATATTGATTTCCAAGATACGAAGCGGGATAAAGTTATTCAATATGTCCAAGAGAAGTACGGTGATAATAGAGTAGCAGGTATAGTGACTTACGGTCATTTGCTAGCACGAGCAGTTGCCAGAGATGTAGGTAGAATATTACAATTTGATGAACCAACTTTAAATTATATATCTAAGTTAATACCACACAAGTTAGGTATAACTTTAGACGAGGCATATGAAAGTGATGAATTTAAACAATTCGTCAGTAAAAACCATTTAAACGAAAAATGGTTCCAATTATGTAAACAATTAGAAGGTTTACCAAGACATACTTCGACACACGCAGCAGGTATCATTATAAACGATCAACCTTTACATGAATTTGTACCGACAATGATGGGAGATACAGGTGTATTAACACAATGGACGATGACAGAAACTGAAAAATTAGGTCTGTTAAAAATCGACTTTTTAGGATTAAGGAATTTATCAATCATTCAGCAAGTTGTGAATCAAGTTAAGTATCAAGAAAAAACTGAAATTGATATCGAAAATATACCTTATGATGATCAAAAAGTATTTGAACTATTATCACGTGGAGAAACTACTGGAATATTCCAACTAGAATCTCAAGGTGTAAGAAGTGTGTTGAAAAGGTTAAAACCTGACCATTTCTTAGATATAGTAGCAGTGACTTCTTTATATAGACCAGGACCTATCGAAGAAATACCTACTTATATAAAAAGAAGAAGAAAAGTTGAACCAATTGAATACTTGCATCCTGATTTAGAAGAAATCTTAAAGTCTACATATGGTGTTATTATTTATCAAGAACAAATTATGCAAATAGCTAGTAAATTTGCTGGTTTCTCCTATGGTGAAGCTGATATTTTAAGAAGGGCTATGAGTAAGAAAAATAGATCTGTTCTTGAAAATGAAAGAAAACATTTTATAAATGGAAGTTTAAGTCGTGGTTATGAAGAACAGACAGCTATTAAAATTTTTGATTTAATTTTAAAATTCGCTGATTATGGTTACCCTAAAGCTCATGCTGTCGCATATAGTAAAATAGCTTACATTATGACTTATTTAAAAGTGCATTATCCTACTTACTTTTATGCATCTATTTTATCTAATGTAGTTGGTAATGAAAATAAAACTGAACAAATGGTTACAGAATTAAAAAGGATAGGTGTAAAAATTTATCCGCCATCTATTAATCATAGTGAATGGTTCTACAAAGCAACCAAAACTGGTATATACACATCTTTAGGTGCAATTAAAACTGTCGGTTATCAAAGCGTAAAGAGTTTAGTAGAAGAAAGAAAGTATAGAGGACCTTATAAAGATATGTACGACTTAGTGCATAGGCTACCAAATAAAGTTAAGAATAAAAAACTAATTCAAGCACTTATTTATGCTGGGGCGTTAGATGATTTTAAGCAAACTAGAGCAACAATGCTACAGTCTTTAGATGATGTTTTCGAAAGTAGCGCATCTGTTGGAGATGCGAATAATTTACTTTCAGAGTTAGGTTTAAATGTTAAAAAAGAATTTAAAGAAGTAGAAGAAATGCCTAGTTTAATGAAAAGTGAATATGAAAAAGAATATTTAGGATTTTATGCTACAGAACATCCTATCTTAACATTATTTAAGCAGCATCAATATTTAACGATTTATCCAATTAGAGTACAAAACGATAAAGTGCCAATGCTTGTTATGATTGCTTCTTTAAGAAAAATAAGAACTAAAAAAGGACAAAACATGGCATTCGTTAATTTAATTGACGGTATTAATGAAGTTGAAGGCGTTATTTTTCCGGATACGTATAAAAAAATTGAAACAATGAATATAGAAAATAAACCTTTAATTATTCAAGGCAAATTCGAAAACAGAAACGGTAAAATGCAAATAATTATCAACCAAATAGATTTATTAGAAGATTATAAAGAGTACAAAATCAAAACAACTTCTGAATTAGTTGTTCGAAATGTGTTTGAACTTAATGATTGGGTTACGCAAAATCATAAAAGTGGCATTAAAGTAACTTATTTTAATGACGAAGATTATACATCTCATAATATGGGTTATTTAAATTCTGATAAAGGAAATATTAAAGATTTTATCGATATGATAGGTTACGAAAATATACGATTGATATAGGCTTTATTAATCAATTAAATTATGATATAGTATTCTCCATGGTGGTCTGACCACTATGGAGAATTTTTTAATTAAAAATAGGAAATTTCATGTATAATATATTGGGAGATACATATAATAACGAAGGGATGATTATATTGTCATTAAGAGACGATGCTTTATACATGCACAAAGAAAAACAAGGGAAATTAGGCGTTTACGCAAAAGTTAAAGTCACAAATAAAGAAGAATTAAGTTTAGCTTATTCTCCAGGGGTAGCTGAACCATGTAAGGACATTCATGAAGATGTCCGCAAGGTTTATGATTACACAATGAAATCTAATGCAGTAGCTGTTATAACTGATGGTACAGCTGTTCTTGGATTAGGGGATATTGGTCCAGAAGCAAGTATACCGGTAATGGAAGGTAAAGCTGTATTATTTAAAAGTTTTGCTGGAGTAGATGGTATTCCAATTGCATTAAATACAGTTGATGTAGATGAAATCGTAAATACAGTGAAGTTACTAGAGCCAAATTATGGTGGCGTAAACCTAGAAGATATTTCAGCTCCAAGATGTTTTGAAATTGAAGAAAGACTAAAAAAAGAAACGAAAATACCAGTTTTTCATGATGATCAACACGGAACTGCAATTGTTACAGTTGCAGGCTTATTAAACGCGCTTAAATTGACGGATAGAGATTTAGCTGATATCAAAGTTGTATTAAACGGAGCAGGTGCAGCAGGTATCGCAATTATCAAACTTCTATACAGTTATGGTGTTAGAAATATGATTATGTGTGATTCTAGAGGTGCAATCTTTGAAGGTCGTGAATATGGCATGAACCCTACTAAAGAATTTGTAGCTAAATGGACTAACAAAGATAAAATTGAAGGTAAATTAGAAGATGTCATTAATGATGCTGATGTCTTTATTGGTGTGTCTGTTGAAGGTGCTCTAACTAAAGATATGGTTGACACTATGGCTGAAGATTCAATTATCTTCGCAATGGCAAATCCAGTTCCAGAAATCATGCCAGATATAGCTAAAGAAGCAGGAGCAAAAGTAATCGGTACAGGTCGTTCTGACTTTCCAAACCAAATTAATAATGTCCTAGCATTCCCTGGTATATTTAGAGGTGCATTAGATATTCGTGCGACTCATATTAATGAAGAAATGAAACAAGCAGCTGTTGAAGCAATCGCTAACTTAGTTTCAGATAAAGAATTAAACGCTGACTATGTCATCCCAGGCCCATTTGATCCTAGAGTAGCACCTTACGTAGCAAAGGCGGTAGCTAAAGCAGGAATGGAATCAGGCGTTGCACGTATTGAAGTAGATATAGATGAAATTGAACGTAAGACATATGAACTAGCAGATTTATCATAATTTCGGAAGGAGACACCACATTGGATAAAGATAAACAAAAAGGTTTAATCAAAATTGTTGAACAAATTCAAACAATTATTGTTGAAAAAAATATTCAAGTGGGAGAAAAACTACCTTCTGAAAGATTTCTCAGCGATACGCTTAATGTTGGACGTTCAAGTATAAGAGAAGCACTTAGAGCTTTAGAGTTACTAGGTGTGATACATACGAGAAGAGGTGAAGGTACATTCTTAAGTGATATGTACCAACACCAACTTTTTGATTTAATTGGTAGATTTTTGATACACAATGATTCTCAATTAGATGAAATAAACGAACTTAAGTGGATGATTGAGAACTTCTGTGAAGAGCATACTAACATTGAAGCACAATCAAAAGAAGAACTTGTTTCTTCAAATAATAACCAAATTATGTATATGATTTGGAAGTTACTCTCTCAATATAGCGATAGATTTGAAAGAGATAATAGTAATTAAGTCAGGGGGTAGTGACATGTTTAAAGACTTGTTCAATCGTAACCAGAAAAAGAAAAAATATGTGACAGTTCAAAACAGCAAAGATAACGACGTTCCTGAAGGTATTATGACGAAATGCCCTAAATGTAAAAAAATTATGTATACTAAAGAACTTGTACAAAACTTGAATGTTTGTTTCAATTGTGATCATCATATACCTTTAACTGCTCATGATAGAATTCAAGCTATAAGCGATGAAGGTGCATTCCAGGAATTTGATGCAGGGATGATAGCAGCGAATCCATTAGAATTTCCAGGTTATGAAGAAAAACTACAAAAAGACAGACAGAAAACAGGTTTGAATGATGCAGTAGTAACTGGTATTTCAAAAATAAATGGCGTTCCATATGGTGTTTGTGTTATGGATTCTAGATTTAGAATGGGTAGTATGGGCGCAGTTGTAGGCGAAAAAATTTGTAGAATAGTAGATTACTGCACTGATAACAATTTGCCTTTTGTTTTATTTACAGCAAGTGGTGGAGCAAGAATGCAAGAAGGTATTATCTCACTCATGCAAATGGCCAAGACTAGTGTTTCTATTAAGCGTCATAGTGATAAAGGTTTATTATTTATTTCATATATGACCCACCCAACAACAGGTGGTGTTTCTGCAAGTTTTGCTTCAGTTGGTGATTTGAATTTTGCTGAGCCTAGAGCTTTAATTGGCTTTGCGGGTCGTAGAATTATAGAACAAACAATTAGTGAAAAATTACCGGATGATTTTCAAACTGCTGAATTCTTGTTAGAACACGGTCAATTAGATAAAGTAGTGCATAGAAAAGATATGTACCGTACACTTAGTACAGTACTAAGTATGCATTATAATGAGGTGAAAGATAATGCTTGAATTTGAAAAGCCACTAAAGGAAATAAAAGAAAAAATTGAATCAATAAAAGCTTATCAAGAAAAGCATAATGTTAATCTAGCAGATGAAATTGAAATGCTAGAAGCAACATTAATAAAAGAAACAGAGAAAATATATGAAAACTTACAACCATGGGATAGAGTACAACTCGCAAGGCTACAGGAAAGGCCAACTACTTTAGATTATATTCCGTATATTTTTGATGAATTTATTGAATTACATGGTGACCGCACATTCAGAGATGATCCGGCTTTAATTGGTGGATTAGCTTATTTTAACTGTGTCCCTGTAACTGTTATCGGTCATCAACGTGGTAAAGATACGAAAGACAATATATATAGAAACTTTGGTATGGCTCACCCTGAAGGATATAGGAAAGCATTGAGATTAATGAAACAAGCGGAGAAATTCAATAGACCGATTGTTACGTTTATCGATACTAAAGGTGCATATCCAGGAAAAGCTGCCGAAGAAAGAGGTCAAAGTGAATCTATTGCTAAAAATTTAGTAGAAATGGCTTCTTTAAGTGTGCCTGTTATTTCAATTGTAATAGGTGAAGGAGGCAGTGGTGGCGCGCTTGGATTAGGTGTTACAAACCGCTTACTGATGTTAGAAAATAGTACATATTCTGTTATATCACCAGAAGGGGCAGCTGCTTTACTATGGAAAGATTCTAATTTAGCTCAAATGGCTGCTGAGACAATGAAAATTACTGCACCTGATTTAAATGAATTGGATGTTGTAGATGAAGTTATTAAAGAACCATTTGGTGGTGCACATAAAGATGTCGAAAACCAAGCTAAACTAATTAAAAATTCTTTGGAACTTCATTTATCAGAGCTGAGAAAATTATCACCTGATAATTTAGTAGAAGATAGATTTAATAAGTACCGAAATATTGGAAGTTATATTGATTAATATTTTATAAACAAAAAGAAAAGTCTTACATAAGTAAAAGACTTTTCTTTTTGTTTATAATGAGTATATATGCATAATATTCATTATTATAAAACGTTTTCAATAAATTGATTGTTGCGAAAGTGTGAAGCTTTATCAAAGAAGACGTTTACATATCTAAATAACGTTAGTTTTAATGGAATCAAGTTCACATTTGTGTTATTTTTAAATTAACAATCATATATTAAGAGAGGTCTGTATATTTATGAAAAAAATTGCAGTATTAACGAGTGGTGGAGATTCACCAGGGATGAATGCAGCTATTCGTGCTGTCGTTCGTAAAGCAATATACCATGATATTGAAGTTTATGGTGTCTATCAAGGTTATCTAGGTTTAATTAATGATAACATTGAAAAACTAGAATTAGGATCAGTTGGAGATATGATTCAACGAGGTGGAACTTTCTTATATTCTGCTAGATGTCCAGAATTTAAAGAAAAAGAAGTCCGCGCTAAAGCAATTGAAAACCTTGAAAAAAGAGGTATTGAAGGGTTAGTAGTTATCGGCGGAGATGGTAGCTACAGAGGTGCACAAAGATTAAGTGAAGAAGCTAAAAGTCTTAAAACAATCGGCGTACCAGGAACAATCGATAATGACATAAATGGTACAGATTTTACAATTGGTTTTGATACTGCACTTAATACGATTATTGATTCAGTCGATAAAATTCGTGATACAGCATCAAGCCATGAACGTACTTTTATTATAGAAGTAATGGGAAGAGATGCAGGAGACTTAGCTTTATGGTCTGGACTTGCTGCTGGAGCTGAAACAATATTAATACCTGAAGTTAAATCTGACATTGAAGAAATTGCTGAAAAGATTCAACAAGGTATGGAACGTGGTAAAAAACATTCAATCATTGTTTGTGCTGAAGGCGTTATGACAGGTAATCAATGTGGCGAAGAGCTTAAGAAATTTATAAATATAGATACACGTGTTTCTTGTTTAGGACACATCCAACGTGGTGGTACACCAACAGGTATGGATAGAGTTTTAGCTTCTAGATTGGGCGGATATGCAGTAGAATTACTTATTGAAGGCGAAAGTGCAAAAGCAGTTGGTATCCAAAAAAATATACTAACTCGTACAAACTTTGATGAAATATTCCAATCAGAGCATAGCATTGATAATAAAATGTATGAATTAGCAAATCAGCTATCTATATAAAACAAAAATACGGAGGTCATTTAAAATGAGAAAGACAAAAATTGTATGTACAATAGGTCCAGCTTCAGAGTCTGAAGAAATGTTAGAAAAATTAATGCTTGCAGGTATGAACGTTGCAAGATTAAACTTTTCACATGGTGATTATGACGAACATAAAAATCGTATCGATACGATTCGTAAAGTAAGTAAGAAATTAAACAAAAACATTGGTATTTTATTAGACACTAAAGGTCCAGAAATTAGAACGCATACTATGCAAAATGGTTCTATTGAATTGACTAAAGGTGATGATATTACTGTTAAAACTACAGAAGTAGAAGGGACAACAGAAGCTTTCTCAGTAACTTATGAGAATTTAGCTGAAGATCTTGAAGTTGGTTCTAAAATACTTTTAGATGACGGATTAATTGAATTAACAGTTAAATCTATTGATGCATCTAAAGGAGAAGTTCATTGTTCAGTTGATAACTCTGGAGAACTTAAAAATAAAAAAGGTGTAAACCTACCAGGCGTTAAAGTAAGCTTACCTGGTATTACAGATAAAGATGCTAGTGATATTCGTTTTGGTATTGAACAAGGTATTGATTTCATAGCGGCGAGTTTCGTAAGAAGACCTTCGGATGTATTAGATATTCGCGCTATTTTAGAAGAAAGTAATACTGATTTCATTAAAATAATTCCAAAAATAGAAAACGAAGAAGGTATTGAAAACATCGATGAAATCCTTCAAGTTTCTGATGGTTTAATGGTTGCTCGTGGAGATATGGGTGTTGAAATTTTACCTGAAGAAGTTCCAATGGTACAAAAACAATTAATTCAAAAATGTAATAAACTAGGTAAACCTGTTATTACAGCAACACAAATGTTGGATTCTATGCAAAGAAACCCACGTTGTACGAGAGCTGAAGCAAGTGACGTAGCTAACGCTATTTACGATGGATCAGACGCTGTTATGTTATCAGGTGAAACAGCTGCTGGGTTATATCCAGAAGAAGCTGTTCGCACAATGCAAAATATTGCAGTAGCGGCTGAAAAAGCACAAGACTATAAAAAATTATTATCAGATCGTTCTAAGATGATTGATACAAACTTAGTTAATGCAATTGGTGTATCAGTAGCTCACACTGCATTAAACTTAAATGTTGAATCAATTGTAGCAGCAACTGAAAGTGGTGCTACTGCACAAACTATATCTAAATATAGACCACATTCTCATATTATTGCAGTAACACCTAATGAAACAACTGCACGTCATATGTCATTAGTTTGGGGCGTTTTACCAGTAGTTAGAAAAGGTAAACAAACTACAGACGAATTATTAAACAATGCTGTTTCAACAGCAGTAAATACTGGTTTAGTGGATAATGGTGACTTAATCATCATTACTGCTGGTGTACCAACAGGTGAAACAGGTACAACTAACTTAATGAAAATTCACTTAGTAGGTGATGATTTAGCTAAAGGACAAGGTATTGGCCATTCATCTGCTGTCGGTAAAGCTGTAGTAGTTGATAAAGCTGAAGATTTAGAAGGTAAAGATTTAAGCGAAGCTATAGTTATTACACAATCTAGTGATGCTGATATGGTTCCTTACCTTGAAAATGCTAAAGGTTTAGTTACTGAAGAAGGTGGATTAACTTCACACGCTGCAGTAGTTGGATTAAACTTAGGTATTGCGACTATAGTTGGCGTAGAAGATGCTCGTCAAAAAATTGTTGACGGCACATTAATCACTTTAGATCCAAAACAACATAAGATTTATGAAGGATACGCTAACGTACTTTAATCAATATAATGAAAGAGTCTGAGACAATTTTTTGTCTTGGACTTTTTTTATTTATATATAAATAAAAACCATCAAAATTCTTTAATAAATAAGAATTTTGATAGTTTTTAAGTGAATCTATTTAAATTTTCTTTTTTGTATAAAATACATGATGGTCAATATAACAAACCAAATTGGTGTAATTAAAATAGCGATTAAAGTTACTTTGTTAGTCATAAGCAATATAAATACAAAAATAAAGAATATTAATGTAATCCATGCCATCGGAACACCACCAGGTAATTTAAAGTTTGACGTTTTGTTAAGTTCTGGTGCTAATTTTCTATATCTAATATATGCTATTGTTATCAATGACCAAACAACTAAGAATAGTACAGTAGATACTGATGTAACATATTTAAAAACTTCGCCTGCGTCTTTAATAATATAGTTTAAAAGTACAGATATCATTAATAATAAGCAGCTAAATAAAGTTGCTTTATATGGTACGCCTCTGCTATTTGTTTCACCGAAACCTTTATTTGCTTGATTGTTTTGGGATAAACCATAAAGCATTCTACTATTAGAGAAAATACCGCTGTTACAAGATGAAGCTGCTGCTGTTAAGACAACAAAATTAATAATACTAGCAGCAATAGGTATGCCTATTAGACCAAATAATTTTACGAATGGGCTTTCAGCAGGATCAATTTGATTCCATGGTGTTATAGACATGATAATGATTAGTGACCCTACGTAAAATAACATAATTCTAATAGGCACACTGTTTATAGCTCTTGGAATAGTTTTGTGTGGATCTTTAGTCTCTCCTGCAGTTACACCTATCAATTCAATACCTACGAATGAAAATGCCGCCATTTGGAATGATAAGAAAAATCCATTCATCCCATTAGGGAACAATCCACCATGACTCCAAATATGAGTAAGTGAAGCTGTACCATATGGCGTTTTATAAGCCATGACTAGCATGATGATTCCTACAACAATTAAGGCAATAATTGTTGTAATTTTAATGATTGAGAACCAAAATTCTAATTCTCCAAATAATTTTGCGGTCATTAAATTCATTGTCATTAGTACGAGTATTGTGAATAGTGCTGTAATCCAAGTTGGTATTTCAGGAAACCAAAAGCTTATGTATTTTGCTACGGCTGTTACTTCTGCCATGCCGGTAACTATCCAACAGAACCAATAAGTCCAACCTGTAATGTATCCAGCAAATGGACCAATATATGTATGTGTAACGTCTGCAAATGAATGAAAGTCTGTATTAGATAATAATATTTCCCCTAAAGCTCTCATAAACATAAACAGTATGAAACCTATTATGATATAGGTAAATAAAATTGAAGGGCCAGCTGAATGTATTGTTTCACCTGCACCCAAAAATAGACCAGTTCCTATTGCTCCACCTATAGCAATTAGTTGAACGTGTCTATTACTTAATTCCCTTTGTAAATTATTTGACATAAAAATTAATTCCTTCTTTCCTTAATACGTCTTAATATATATTTTATTATGCACTTACACTATTAAAATAGCAATTAAAATATACATAAATTGTATGCAGTTAAGTCTATTAAAAATGATTTATTATTTTTATCATAAACAATAAATAAAATGAATGATTAAAGAGGAGTAACGTATATATCTGATAACTTTTATAAGAATTAAAAGTGTTCAAAACCTTTATAACACTTGGTTCAAAGCTTATCGTCTAAAAGTTATATGAAAATTGTATTTTCAATAATTTTACACTTACCCTAATTTATTTAACGATATTAATTAACTTTTTAAAAGTTTAAAAGGTGTTCGCATTCACAAAATGGCTTAAATTATATATAATGTATATGAAAACCATTACATACATGGGCAATTATTTAGTAAGGGGGATAAACAATATGGCACAAGTAGCAAAAGGACTAGAAGGTATTATTGCTTCTGAAACAAAAATTAGTTCTATTATAGATAATCAACTAACTTATGCTGGTTATGATATAGATGACTTAACAGAAAATGCATTATTTGAAGAGGTAATGTTTTTACTGTGGAATCTAAGATTACCAAATAAAGAAGAACTAGAAGACTTAAAAGAAAAATTATTGCATTATATGACTTTAAACCCGAGAATGTACTCACATTTTGAAGATTATGCAACGGATAAAGTACATCCGATGACAGGTTTACGTACGTCATTATCATACTTAGCTCATTTTGATCCACAAGCTGAAGTGTTTGATGATGAAACAAATTATGAACGTGCGATAAGAATTCAAGCAAAAGTAGCTTCATTAGTAACTTCTTTCTCAAGAGTTAGAAATGGTAAAGAAGTTGTTAAACCTAAAAAGGAATTAAGCTATGCAGGTAACTTCTTGTACATGTTAAGAGGGGAAGTTCCTAGCGACGTAGAAATTGAAGGATTTAATAAAGCATTAATTTTACATGCAGATCATGAATTTAATGCATCAACATTTACAGCTAGGGTAGCAGTTTCAACATTATCAGATATGTATTCAGGTGTAACAGCAGCAGCTGGAGCTTTAAAAGGTCCATTGCATGGTGGCGCTAATGAGCAAGTTATGAAAATGTTGACTGAAATTGGAACTGTTGATAAGACAGATAGTTATATTAAAGAAAAAATCGAAAATAAAGAAAAAATTATGGGATTCGGTCACAGAGTATATAAAAATGGTGACCCAAGAGCTAAGTACTTAAAAGAAATGAGTCGTCGTATCACTGATGAAACTGGTCAAAAAGAGTTATTCGAAATTTCATTACGTATTGCAGAAATAATGAAAGAAGAAAAAGGTTTATTACCTAATGTTGATTTCTTTAGTGCAACTGTTTACCATAGCATGGGTATAGACCATGATTTATTCACACCGATATTTGCAGTAAGCCGTATGGCAGGTTGGACCGCTCATATTCTAGAACAATATAGAGAAAATAGAATTATGAGACCAAGAGCTGAATATACAGGTGAACGTAATCGTAAGTATGAACCAATTGAAAATAGATAGTTTTATAAATATAATATAAATAAACATATTTAAATGGAGGAATCATATAATGACAGCAGAAAAAATTACAACAAATCAAGGCGTTTTAAATGTTCCGAATAATCCTATTGTTCCGTATATTATCGGAGACGGTATTGGTCCAGATATCTGGAATGCAGCAAGTAAAGTATTAGATGCAGCTGTAGAAAAAGCTTATAATGGCGAAAAGAAAATTGAATGGAAAGAAGTATTAGCTGGTCAAAAGGCTTACGATGAAACAGGCGAGTGGTTACCTGCTGAGACTTTAGATACAATTAGAGAATATTTAATTGCCATTAAAGGTCCTTTAACTACACCAATTGGTGGAGGTATTCGCTCATTAAACGTTGCTTTACGTCAAGAATTAGATTTATTTACTTGCCTAAGACCTGTACGTTGGTTTAAAGGTGTTCCTTCACCGGTAAAACGTCCTGAAGATACAGATATGGTTATTTTCCGTGAAAATACAGAAGACATTTATGCTGGTATCGAATTCCAAGAGGGTTCTGATGATGCTAAAAAGGTTATTGATTTCTTACAAAATGAAATGGGTGCTAAAAATATTAGATTCCCTGAAACTTCAGGAATTGGTATTAAACCTGTTTCTAAAGAAGGTACTGAAAGATTAGTTAGAGCAGCGATTAACTACGCGTTTGATAACAATCGTCGCAACGTTACATTAGTTCACAAAGGTAACATTATGAAGTTTACTGAAGGTGCGTTCAAACAATGGGGATATGATTTAGCTGAACGTGAATTTGGTGACCGTGTATTCACTTGGCAACAATACGATAAAATCGTTGAAGAAGAAGGTAAAGATGCTGCGAACAAAGCACAATCTGATGCAGAAGCTGAAGGTAAATTAATCATTAAAGATTCAATCGCAGATATTTTCTTACAACAAATTTTAACGCGCCCTGCTGAATTTGATGTTGTAGCTACAATGAACTTAAATGGTGACTATGTTTCAGATGCTTTAGCAGCACAAGTTGGCGGAATTGGTATTGCACCAGGAGCTAACATCAACTATGAAACTGGTCATGCAATCTTTGAAGCTACACATGGTACTGCACCAAAATATGCTGGTTTAGATAAAGTGAATCCTTCATCAGTATTATTAAGTGGTGTTCTATTATTAGAACATATTGGTTGGCAAGAAGCTGCAGATAAAATTACACAATCTGTAGAAGCGACTATTGCATCTAAAGTAGTAACATATGACTTTGCTCGTTTAATGGAAGGCGCAACTGAAGTTAAATCTTCAGAATTCGCTGATGAATTAGTTAAAAATTTACCATAATGTGATTAATTGAGGGGGGTTATATATAACCTCCCTTTTATTTTAAGGAGATGTAATTTATGACAAGAAAAAAGTATCAATTATTGGCGCCGGCTTTACAGGTGCTACAGCAGCTTTTGTAGCAGCACAAAAAGAATTAGGGGATATTGTATTAGTTGATATACCTCAATCTGAAGACCCTACTAAAGGTAAAGCATTAGACATAGCTGAAAGCGCACCAGTACTTGGGTTTGATTCTAAAGTTATTGGGACATCAAACTATGAAGATACAAAAGACTCTGACGTTGTAATTATTACAGCGGGTATAGCTAGAAAACCTGGTATGTCGAGAGATGATTTAGTACAAACAAACCAAAAAGTCATGAAATCAGTTACTGAACAAATAGTTAAATATTCACCTAATGCAATTATTTTAGTTTTAACAAATCCTGTTGACGCTATGACGTACACTGTATATAAAACATCAGGATTTCCTAAAGAGAGAGTTATTGGTCAATCGGGTGTATTAGATACAGCTAGGTTCAGAACATTCGTTGCAGAAGAATTAGACTTGTCTGTTAAAGATGTAACAGGTTTTGTACTTGGTGGTCATGGGGATACTATGGTTCCCTTAATTAGATACTCAGCAGCTGGTGGAGTTCCATTAGAAAAATTGCTTTCAGAAGAAAAAATTAATGCAATTGTAGATCGTACAAGAAAAGGTGGGGCTGAAATTGTTAACCTTCTAGGAAATGGATCTGCTTATTACGCTCCTGGAGCTGCATTAATTGAAATGACGGAATCTATTTTGAAAGATCAAAAACGCGTATTACCTTCTATTGCTTATTTAGAAGGCGAATATGGGTATGAGGATATCTATTTAGGTGTACCAACTGTGCTAGGTAGTAATGGTATAGAAAAAATTATTGAATTAGATTTAACAAATGAAGAAAAAGAATTATTAGATGAATCTGCAGAAGCAGTTAAATCAGTTAAAGAAGTGTTACAATAGGAATAATATAGTTAAAGTACTGGCTGGGACATAAATAAATGTCTCAGCTTCATTCATTGCAAGACAGTATCTGATTAGGTATTAAAACGTGCTTAAATCAAGCTTTTTCATACTTAGTCATTTTTAATGGGGGTGGGACTACGAAATTTTTGAAAATGAGATTTTTGTCCTACTCCCTATTTTATTAGCTTAATTGTTAATACAGTGTTAACTTTTTGTAAAGTTCTCTAAATACGTATTATTTTTTTAATAATTTACGTTATAATTATGTTAAATCGCTTAAGGAGGTTCTTGCATGTCACAAAAAGTATTGGTAGTAGACGATGAACAATCAATCGTCACTTTGCTTAAATATAATATAGAACAAGCGGGTTACCAAGTTATTGTAGCCTATGATGGTGTCCAAGCATTAGAGAAAGTCAACGAAGAAAAACCGGATTTAGTGGTTTTAGATGTCATGTTACCTGAAATGGATGGTATTGAAGTATGTAAAACAATACGTTCAGATAAAAATCAAGTTCCTATTTTAATGTTAACAGCAAAAGATGATGAATTTGATAGAGTATTAGGTTTAGAACTAGGTGCAGATGATTACATGACAAAGCCATTTTCTCCAAGAGAAGTGGTAGCAAGAGTTAAAGCAATTTTAAGACGAGTTAGCCAAATCGAATCTAGTCAATTAGATGAAGATGAAGATATTATATTAGGTTCAATTCGAATACGTCCAGATTATTTTGAAGTTTATCGAAATGACGAGCTTTTAGAATTAACACCGAAAGAATTCGAATTATTACTATATTTAATCGAAAGACAAGGCCGTGTGATTACTAGAGAACATATGCTGAATTCAGTATGGAATTATGAATTTGCAGGAGATTCACGTATTGTAGATGTACATATAAGTCATTTAAGAGATAAGCTTGAAGAAAACCCTAAACAGCCTCAGTTTATAAAAACGGTGAGAGGCTTAGGTTATAAGTTAGAAAGACCAAAAAATAATGATTAAGTTTTATAATAAGCTTTTAATTATACTTACAACAGTTACCGTTGTAAGTTTTCTTATATTAGGGTTTTTCCTACATAATTCAAGTTATGATCTAATATCTAAGCAAGAAGATAAACAAATGAAAAACGATTCTAGAAAGATTTACGATATTGCCAAACAACATCCAGAAGATTTGGATAATATATTAAATGTATTTGTACAAGATGTTTTAGTCATGAAGAATAATAAAGAATTATATAGTTCTCAAAATCAAGGGACTAAAATTTTTGATGATGAAAAAGATGATGCCATTAAAGAAGCTAGAAAATTCGATGAATCATTTAAACTTAATAAAGAAAAAAGTGAATTAATTTCTGCTAAAAAATATGGTGAATATACGATTGTTTTAGCAAAAGAATCTGAAACTATAGCAATTATTCAAAAAGATATTTGGCAATACTTGTTAATCGTCTTATTATTTACTTTACCACTTATTTATTTCGTAGTTAGATACATCAATACTTCTTACATCTATCCTATAAAAGAAGTAACATATGCTACTAAACTATTAGCTTCTGGTAAGTATAGAGTAAGAGTTCCAGAAAGTAATGTTAAAGAAACGAAAGACTTATTCATTAACACTAATGAGCTCGCTAGAACGCTAGACGATTTAAATAATGAGCAGAAACTCCAAAGAAATAGATTAGAAACGACATTAGAAAACATTCCAAGTGCAACGTTGATGATCGATAGAGATGGTTATATTGTTATAGCTAATAAAACTTATCATGATTTATTTGATAGAGTTGGGAATGCAGAAGGGCAATTGTTTAAAGATGTTATGCCTAATCAAGAAATCAGCCAAATGATGAACGAAGCTTTGAAGTTAGAACAACCTTTATTTGAGCAAATTGAATTGTATATTAACAATGTTCATAATAAATTTTTCGAAGTATCTACTATACCAGTCCTATCAAGACGTAAGAAAAATCTTTTAGGTCTCGTAGTAGTAATGCATGATATTACAAAATTGAAAAAATTAGAACATATGCGCAAAGACTTTGTTGCAAATGTATCTCACGAACTGAGGACACCTATAACTTCTATTAAAGGATTTGCTGAAACTTTATTAGATGGTGCTAAAGATGATCCAGAATCTTTAGATATGTTTTTAAATATCATTCTTGAAGAATCAAACAGGATACAATCATTAGTACAAGACTTGTTAGATTTATCTAAAATTGAACAAAGTAATAAAATTCCAAAAGAACGTATTTCTTTAACTGAAATAGGAGAGCATTGTATACAAACTGTAAGTAATGCAGCACATAAAAAAGATATTGAATTGATAGGTAATATCGATAATGATGTATATGCACTTGGAGATAAAGATAAAATCACTCAAGTTCTTATTAATTTGTTAACGAATGCCATTAGTTACTCTTCGCCATCTAGTGAAGTTGTTTTAACAATTAAAAATGAAACAGACGGACAAATTATTTCTGTTAAAGACAATGGTATAGGTATTTCTGAAGAAGAGCATGCTCGTATATTTGAACGCTTTTATAGAGTTGATAAAGCAAGAAGTAGAGATTCTGGAGGTACTGGCTTAGGACTGTCTATTACAAAACATATTATAGAAGCACATAATGGTGTAATTAAAGTAGAATCTAAAGTAGGCGAGGGCTCTAATTTTATAGTTAAATTATTTAATGAATAATCTTCATATAATCTTTACAATAAATTCACACTAGTTTCATGGTTTATAGATAGAATGAATCTAGACCCCTTCATTTTGATGATTGAGCAAGATACTTCGGTATCTTGCTTTTTTATTTTATGCGAAACAATCTAAATATGGACTTATATATGATAAAATGAAATCAATATAATGATGGAGGTATCTCACATTGGAAAAATTGGTACTTATAGACGGAAATAGTTTATCATTTAGAGCTTTTTTTGCATTGCCTCTTTTAACTAATAAAGCGGGCGTATACACAAATGCAATTTATGGTTTCACAATGATTTTAGATAAAATAATAAAAGAAGAACAACCGACTCATTTTATGGTTGCATTTGATGCTGGAAAAACAACATTTAGAAATAACATGTATAGTGAATACAAAGGTGGACGTGAAAAAACGCCGGATGAATTACGTAGCCAATTGCCATATATTCGTCAATTAGTTGAAAGTTATAATATTAAACACTATGAACTTGAAAATTATGAAGCGGACGATATTATCGGTACGCTATCAAAACAAGCTGATAATCAAAATTTAAAAACTATAATTATAACTGGCGATCGTGATTTAACACAATTAGCTAGCGAAAACGTAACAATTTATTACACTAAAAAAGGTGTGACAGATATTGATCACTATACACCTGAATTCATCGCTGAAAAGTATGATGGAATAGTACCAAATCAAATTATTGATATGAAAGGTCTTATGGGAGATAAATCAGATAATATACCAGGTGTCCCTGGTATTGGTGAAAAGACTGCTATCAAGTTATTGAAACAATTTGAAACAGTTGAGGGCGTTTACGAAAATATAGATGAATTAAAAAAATCTAAAATGAAAGAAAAGCTAATTGAAAATGAAGAAAATGCAAAATTAAGTAAAGATTTAGCGACGATTAATAGAGATAGCCCTATAGAAGTAACGATAGATGATTTAAAATTAACAGACTATAGCGATGAAGAGAAAATTAAACTATTCAAAACTTTAGAATTTAAACAATTGTTAGATCAAATGGATGCAAGTACAGAAGCTTCAGATGATCGTGTTATTGAATATATAGATAGTATGGATGATTTTGATTTTAAAAATAAAAAAGAAGCGTCCATACATTTTGAGACGAATGAAAACAATTATCTAAAAGCAGACGTTCTAGGTTTCGCTATTCAAACGGAAAATCAGGTATTTGTGATAACAGAAGAAGAATTTAAACAAAATAAAGATTTACATGAATGGTTAGAACGAGAAGAGGTATCGTTGTCTGCTTATGACGTTAAAAAGACTATTGTATTATCACATAGATTAGGTGTAAAAATTAAAGGTGTTACATTTGATACAATGTTAGCGAGTTATATATTAGATCCTTCTAGAACAATAGATGATGTATATTCAGTCGTGTCTGAATTTGGAATTTATTACGTGCCTAATGACGAAAGCATCTATGGAAAAGGCAAAAAGTTACACGTGCCAGAAAGAGACGTTTTATTTGAATGTATCGCAAAAAAAGTGACTGCGATTTCAGAATCAAAAGAAAAAATGATTGACCTATTAAAAGAAAGAGAACAACTTTCATTACACGATGATTTAGAGTTGCCACTAGCGACAGTTTTAGCTGATATGGAGAGATTAGGTATAACAGTTGATAAGGATACTTTAGTAAATATGCAAGAAGATTTAAATTCAAGACTTGAGAAATTAATTGAACAAATTCATAATTATGCGGGTTCTGAATTCAATATTAATTCACCTAAGCAACTTGGTGTAGTATTATTTGAAGATTTAAAATTACCAATCATTAAAAAGACTAAGACTGGCTATTCAACAGCAGTAGATGTGTTAGAACAATTACGAAATGAACATCCTATAATTGAAGATATTTTAGTTTATAGACAATTATCTAAATTGCAATCTACTTACATTGAAGGCCTACAAAAAATGATTACACCTGAAGGGAAGATTCATACGCGATTTAACCAAACATTGGCACAAACTGGTCGCTTAAGTTCTGTTGAACCTAACTTGCAAAACATACCGATTCGATTAGAAGAAGGTCGTAAAATTAGAAAAGCATTTAGACCAAGTAAGAAAGACCATGTTATTTTTGCAGCTGACTATTCTCAAATTGAGTTACGTGTATTGGCACATATTACAGGGGACGAACATATGAAAGAAGCATTTACATCTAATGAAGATATTCATACGAAAACTGCAATGCGTGTTTTCAACATAGATAGTAAAGACGAAATTACTGGAAATATGAGAAGACAAGCTAAAGCTGTTAACTTTGGTATCGTTTATGGAATCAGTGATTATGGGTTGAGTCAAAGTTTAGGTATTACGAGAAAAGAAGCTAAGAAATTTATCGATGACTATTTAGATAGTTTCCCTAAAGTAAAAGAATATATGGATACAATAGTGCAAGATGCAAAACAAAAAGGATACGTAGAAACACTTCTTCATAGAAGACGATATACGCCTGATATTACAAATAGAAACTTTAATTTAAGAAGCTTTGCAGAAAGAACAGCTATGAATACACCTATACAAGGTAGTGCAGCTGATATCATCAAACTTGCAATGGTTCAGTTTGCTCATAAAATTAAAGATACAAACTTTAATGCAAAATTATTATTACAAGTACACGATGAATTAATATTTGAAGTGCCAAATGATGAAATAGATGAATTCAGGCCATTTGTAGAGGAAATCATGGATAATGCGCTTGAACTGAGCGTACCATTAAGTGTTGAATCAAGTTATGGAGACACATGGTATGATGCAAAATAATGAAGAGAAAGAAGACTGAAAATGCCAGAATTACCAGAAGTAGAACATGTTAAGAGAGGTATCGAACCTAAATTAATTGGAAGAACGATTCAACATATTAAATTTTCAGATAAAGTGAAAATAGGTAAAGATACAGGTAAAGAAACGATTGTTAAAGGTACCTCTTTAGAAGAATTTAAAGCGCGTATTGAAAATTATATGATTACGAACGTATACAGACGAAGTAAATATATATTTATAGAATTAGAAAAAGATCAAAATCACCATATTATGATGTGTCATTTTGGTATGACAGGTGCTTTCTTTACAGTTCCGCAATTAGAAGATATTACGATACCAAATCATAAAAAGCATTGGCACGTTATTTTTGAGTTAGATAATGGAATTAAACTTATTTATACTGATATTCGAAGATTTGGTGAAATAAGAGCTTTGAAAGATTTAACAGAATATCCTTCAGTATTAAAAATAGCGCCAGAGCCATTTTTTGAAGAAGCCTTTCATCATTATAAAGAACAAATTAAGACAAAAAAGTTTATTAATAAACCTATAAAAGTGGCAATACTCGACCATACAGTGATTTCAGGGTGTGGAAATATATATGCATGCGAAGCTTTATTACGTGCAGGAATTTTGCCTAGTCGTAGCGTTAAAGAATTAAGTGAAGAAGAACAAGAAAAAGTATTTCGTGAAGTAGTGGAAGTTCTTCAAGAAGGTATTGATAATGGTGGATCAAGTATTTCTGATTATTACAATGCCGACGGAGAAAAAGGAACGATGCAAGAAAGACATCTTGTATATGGTAAAAATATTTGCGGACAATGTGGTGGTACTATTGAACAAGAAATCATAGCTACAAGAAATACTCATTATTGTCCAAACTGTCAAAAGTAGGTGTGTAAAGATGAGTCGTGTAATAGGTTTAACCGGTGGAATAGCTACGGGGAAATCAACAGTATCAAACCTGTTAAAAGAACATGGGTTTTATATTGTGGACGCTGATATAGCTAGTCGTAAAGCTGTCGAAAAAGGCAGTAAAGGATTAGATGAAGTGCGAGAAGTATTTGGTGACGAAGCAATAATTGATGGTGAAATGAATCGTCAGTATATTGGCCAGATTGTTTTCAATGATGAAAATATGAGAAATAAATTAAATAACATTATACATCCTAAAGTTCGTGAAATAATGGAAGATGAGAAACAACAAGCATTGAACGAGGGAAAAAACGTTATAATGGATATCCCTTTATTATTTGAAAACCAATTACAAGATACAGTTGATGAAACATGGTTAGTATATACAAATGAAACAAACCAAATTAATAGATTGAAAGAAAGAAATCAATTGACTGATGACGAAGCACTATCACGTATACGTTCACAAATTCCAATTGAAGAAAAACGACATTTAGCAGATGAAACTATTGAAAACAATGGCACAAAAGAAGATTTAGAATCGACTATTATTCAATTTTTAACTGCTAAAAACTATAAAACCACATGATTTTATAATAATTTCAAGTTTGAATTACTGATATTTTGATGCGTTCTTTAAGATAGACACTTTAAGTGTTTAAATTGAAGAGCGCATTTTTGTTTTACTAGAAAATTCAATGTTACATACTAAATATAATATATGAGTAAAAATACTTAATAACGTAGTTTTATTAATAAAAATAAAATTTTCAAAAACATAATAGTAAACGTTTTCAATACGATTTTAATGTGATATACTAATTGCAACAAATAGTATATCACATTAAAAGGGGTTCTCGATTATGAAAAAAAATATTGCGATTAACGGATTAGGAAGAATAGGTAGAATGGTATTAAGAGGTGCACTTAAATCTGATGATTTAAATATTGTTGCGATAAATGCGTCTTATCCGCCAGAAACAATTGCACATTTAATTAAATATGATTCAACACATGGGAAATTAGATGAAGAAATAAAAGCAGTTGAAGATGGAATTGTAATAAATGATCATAAAATTTTATTAGTGTCAGAGAGAGACCCTAAATTATTACCATGGGGAACATTAAATATTGATATTGTTATTGAAGCAACAGGCAAATTCAACCATGGAGATAAAGCAGTTTCACACATAGATGCAGGTGCTAAAAAAGTAATATTGACTGGTCCTGCTAAAGGTGGGAAAGTTCAAACGATTGTTAAAGGTGTAAATGATAATCAACTTAATTTAAAAGAATTTGATGTTATTTCAAATGCTTCTTGTACAACAAATTGCTTAAGCCCTGTAGCTAAAGTCTTAAATGATAAGTTTGGTATTGAAAATGGCTTAATGACAACCGTTCATGCTTTTACAAATGATCAAAAGAACTTAGATAATCCGCATAAAGATTTAAGAAGAGCACGTTCTTGTACTGACAGCATAATACCAACTTCGACTGGAGCTGCAAAAGCTTTATCACTCGTATTACCAGAATTAGAAGGTAAAATGCATGGTATGGCATTAAGAGTACCAACTTCAAACGTTTCTTTAGTTGATTTAGTTGTTGATTTGAAAACTGATGTAACGATAGAAAAAGTGAATGATGCATTAAGAGAAGCAAGTAATGGAGAATTGGCAGGGATTATGGCTGTAAGCGATGAACCATTAGTTTCAATTGATTTCAATACTGATCCACATTCAGCTATTGTTGATGAACAATCTACGATGGTCATTGGAGATAATAAAGTTAAAGTATTGGCTTGGTATGACAATGAATGGGGATATTCAATGAGAGTTGTTGAATTAGCTGAGCAAGTGGCAAACATTTTAACTGAAACACAAGAACAAAAAATTTCATAATTGATATACTTAATAAACACAATGCGAATTTTGAAATTTGCATTGTGTTTTTATTTGATGATTTACAAATGTAAAGTAGTGAGCGTTTAAAAATATCCGAAACTACTGTATAATCTATGTATGAAAATATAAGTTCTGAGAGGTGAAACGAATGAGATGTCCAAATTGTAAATATGATAATTCTAAAGTAGTGGATTCAAGACACGCTGATGATCTGACTGCTATAAGAAGAAGAAGAGAGTGTGAATCATGTGGATTTCGTTTCACGACATTCGAAAGAGTTGAACTATCACCTTTAATAGTAGTTAAAAAAGATGGAGCTCGACAAACTTTTAATAGAGATAAAATATTAAATGGTCTCGTTCGTTCATGTGAAAAAAGACCAGTTGCTTTTCAAAAACTAGAAGATATTACAAACCAAGTTGAAAAAGACTTAAGAGCTGAAGGAGTTACTGAAGTATCTTCTAATGATATTGGAGAAAAAGTAATGGAACATTTAATGGATGTTGATCAAGTATCATATGTAAGGTTCGCGTCTGTATACAGAGAGTTCAAAGATGTCGATCAATTGCTACAATCAATGCAAGGTATTTTGAAAGACCGAAAGTAAGGTGATTATTAATGGCGGAATATTTTAGTGGTATAAAGCCTGGAGATGGCTTTTACGTGAAATCAAATTATAATTACACACATGTCCATCAAGACATATTAACTAGCTTATATACGCCGTTAATTGGTACTGATGCAATAGGTGTTTATTTATATTTATCACAATTTAATTTTCATAATGAACATGACGCTTATAGTCATTATACAATTATGAATGATTTAAAAATTAATTTATCAAATTTTAGAGATTCGTTAGATTTATTAGAAGGTATTGGATTAATTAAAACTTTTATGAAAGTAAACCAACAAGAGCAAACATTTATATACTCGTTACAACAACCTGCTACAACTGAACAATTCTTTAATGATCCTTTATTATCAGTTTTTTTATACCAACAAATAGGTAAGGCAAGATTTGTTGCCTTGAAAAATAGATATAAAGATAAAAGTGTTTCTACTTCAGATTATAACGATGTTACCAAAACTTTCACAGATGTTTTTAAAGTGCCTAATATGTCACAAGTAGCACCTACAGATTCAATAGAAATACAACAAGATGCTAAAAACAAAGGTTTGGATTTATCCGATGTAAAATTCGATTTTGAAATGCTTGAGTTATTACTGAATAATCATTTAATTTCTAAAGAGATTTTAAATAAAAAGACAAAAGAAGTAATTATACAAATTGCTACATTATATGGTATAACACCTGTAGATATGAAATCTATCATTTTAAAATCTATAACAGAGAACCAAACAATCTCTTTAGAGGATTTAAGGAAACATGCTCGGTCAATTTATCAAATAGAGCATGAAGGTGCTTTACCAGCATTAGAAGTAAAGCAAGGTAGTATAACATCAAGTCAAAATGAACAACCAAGTGAAGAAGTAAACTCATTATTATCTTGGTATGAATTATTAGATACTACAAGCCCTATTGAAATGTTATCTTCGTTTACAGAATCTGAGCCAACCGTTGCCCAGAAAAGACTTGTAGAAGAAATCATTACTAGAGAAAAATTACCTTACGGGGTTATGAATATACTATTACAATATGTTATGTTCAAAAACAACATGCAATTACCGAAAGCTTATATTGAGGAAATCGCTTCTAACTGGAAGAAGTTAAAGCTAAGTTCAGCAGAGGAAGCTTATAATTACATTAAAGAATTTGAAAAGAAAACTAAAGAAAAGAAAAAGCAACGTCAAGAAAAAGGTAATTATAATTCATATAAATTGAAATCGATTGAAAAAACACCGGATTGGCTATTAAAACAAAAATCGAGTGAAGAAAAAGAAGACGGCGCCAATAATGATAAACAACAAGATGAAACTGATGAAGAATTTGAAAAAAGAAAAAAAGCTCTACAAAGAGAAATGGAAGCATTTTGGAAAGAAGGTGATCATTGATGGAACCGCTAGGGCAACATTTGCAACAAAATAAAGATTTTCAAAAAAGACTAGATAAAATAAAAAGGGATACACTTGCCAATAAAGAAGTGAAAGCATTTATAGAAGCACATCAATCTGAATTGACAAATGCTATGATAGATAGAGATTTAGATCAACTGCAAGCATTTAAAGACCAGTCGAAAAGTTGTGAAAAATGTGATTGTTACAATAAATGCATTAACTTTGTTAAAGGGCATGTTCCAGAATTATACATTCAAAATGATCACATTAAAATTAGATATTTACCGTGCCCGAATAAAATAGAACATGATGAACAACGCTTCCAATCTAACTTAGTAACATCTTTTCAAATGCCTGAAGAAACATTACAGGCAACAATTAAAGATATATACGTAGATAATGAAGCGAGAATGACTATTATTAAAAAAGCTATGGAAATTTGTAATAAAATAGTGAATGGTGAAGATACTAAAGGACTTTATATACACGGTCCATTTGGAACAGGTAAGTCTTATATACTTGGTGCAATATCTAATCAGTTGAAATTGAAAAACCAAGCTTCTACAATTATATATTTACCAGAATTTATTAGAGTATTAAAAAATGGTTTTAATGATGGTTCATTTAGCCAAAGATTTGAATCTGCTCGAGAAGCAAAAGTATTAATGCTTGATGATATTGGTGCGGAAGAAATAACCCCTTGGGTAAGGGATGAAGTATTAGGTCCGTTATTACATTATAGAATGGTCCATAAACTACCGACTTTCTTTAGCTCGAACTTTAATTTTGAAGAATTAGAATTTCATTTGAGCAAAACGAGACAAGGTGCTGAAATAACGAAAGCAAGTAGAATTATGGAACGAATTAAGACAATTACTGAAGACTATGAACTTGAAGGTAAAAACTATAGAGCGTAATTTTAGCTTGATATTTTATAATAGAGTTGTATAATTGAATTATCTTAAATGAATATTTAAATTTAGAGGACATGACGTCTATTTAGCATTCACAGAGAGTCTCATCTAGCTGAAATTGAGATAATGCGATATATTCGGTTACTCCCTCATACATGATGTGTTAATCCACATTCGGCTCAAGACCGTTATCTTATGTAGAGTTATCGTAAACACAATAAGTTTGCGTTAATGAGGGTGGTACCGCGAGAGATTTCGTCCCTTTGGATGAGGTCTCTTTTTTATGTTCTTTAATAATTTTAATGAGGAGGAAGTCGTTATGAGCGAAATAAATATCAAATTTCCAGATGGCAATGTGAAAGGATTTGAACAAGGCACAACAACTGAAGATATTGCTCAATCTATTAGCCCTGGGTTAAGAAAAAAAGCAGTAGCAGGTAAATTCAATGGACAACTAGTCGATTTAACTAGACCTTTAGAGGAAGATGGGGATATTGAAATTGTAACACCTGGTAGTGACGAAGCTTTAGAAGTGTTAAGACACTCAACTGCACATTTAATGGCACAGGCATTGCAAAGATTATATGGAGATGTGAAATTTGGTGTTGGTCCAGTCATTGAAGGTGGCTTCTACTATGATATAGATACAGAACACAAAATTTCTAGTGACGACTTCGAAACGATCGAAAAGGAAATGAAACAAATCGTAAATGAAAACTTCAAAATTGAACGTAAAGTTGTATCTAGAGATGAAGCTGAAGAATTTTTCAAAAACGATGAATATAAATTAGAGTTAATTGATGCTATACCTGAAGACGAAAATGTAACACTATATTCACAAGGTGAATTTACTGATTTATGTAGAGGTGTACACGTACCTTCAACTTCGAAAATTAAAGAATTTAAACTTTTATCAACTGCAGGGGCTTATTGGAGAGGCGATTCTAATAACAAAATGTTGCAGCGTATATATGGTACTGCATTCTTCGATAAAAAAGATTTGAAAGCTCACTTGAAAATTTTAGAAGAGAGAAAAGAACGTGACCATAGGAAAATCGGTAAAGAATTAGAACTATTTACAACTAACCAAGATGTTGGCGCTGGACTACCTTTATGGTTGCCAAATGGTGCTGTAATTAGACGTGAATTAGAGCGATATATTGTAGATAAAGAAGTAAGTATGGGTTACGACCATGTTTATACACCAATCATGGCTAACGTTGATTTCTATAAAAAATCAGGTCACTGGGATCATTATCAAGAAGACATGTTCCCACCTATGGATGTAGGTAATGAATCGTTAGTTTTACGACCTATGAACTGTCCACACCACATGATGATTTATAAAAATAGTCGTCATTCTTATCGTGAATTACCTATACGTATTGCTGAATTAGGCATGATGCATAGATATGAAGCAAGTGGTGCAGTATCAGGTTTACAACGTGTTCGTGGTATGACTTTAAACGATGCGCACATCTTTGTTAGACCAGATCAAATTAAAGAAGAATTTAAGCGTGTAGTAAACATGATTTTAGATGTTTACGAAGACTTTGGATTCAAAGACTATACTTTCAGATTGAGTTATCGTGATCCTGAAGATAAAGAGAAATACTTCGATGATGATGAAATGTGGAATAGAGCTCAAGCAGTATTGAAAGAAGTAATAGATGAAATGGAATTACCATATGAAGAAGCGATTGGTGAAGCGGCATTCTACGGTCCTAAATTAGATGTTCAAGTGAAAACTGCAATGGGTAAAGAAGAAACTTTATCAACTGCGCAACTTGATTTCCTATTACCGGAACGCTTTGACTTAACATATATTGGTAAAGATGGAGATGAACACCGTCCAGTTGTTATCCATAGAGGTGTTATTTCAACAATGGAACGTTTCACTGCTTTCTTAATAGAAGAAACTAAAGGTGTATTCCCAACGTGGTTAGCACCAAATCAAGTTGAAATTATACCTGTTAACGTAGATTTACATTATGATTATGCTAGATTATTACAAGATGAATTGAAATCACAAGGTGTTCGTGTTCATATCGATGATCGTAATGAAAAAATGGGCTACAAAATAAGAGAAGCTCAAATGAAAAAAATACCTTATCAGCTTGTTGTAGGTGACAAAGAAGTAGAAAATCAAGAAGTTAATGTTAGACAGTATGGATCAAAAGATTCAAAAACAGTCGAAAAAGACGAGTTTATTTGGAATCTTGTTGATGAAATTCGCTTGAAAAAATAAGAGGCTATTGAAAATTTCGGATTCTTCAGTTATAGTTTAATAGTAAAAATTAATTTAATATTCCTCAGTAATGAGTTAGAGGTTGCGATGTTCAAGATTATACATTCAGAAGTGTTATGGCACATATGTTGAAATGTAGAAAGGGGATATTGCCGAAATAAATAGTGACCATAATGCTATTTATTGGGCCAGTGTTAAATAAATACTGGACTGTCACACTAAGTGATGTGCTACCAATTTGTATGGAATGTTCATATATGGTCGCATATCGAATAGGGTATGCGACTTTTTTAGTGGCTCTATTGTGGAATTGTAGAAAGGGAAAGATCAATGTCGCAAGAAAAAACAACTAATAATATTCAAAGGAAGTTAAAAGATAGACACATCTCTATGATTGCTATCGGTGGTTGTATCGGTACAGGTTTATTTATGACTTCGGGTGGTGCTATAAGAGACGCGGGACCAGGTGGTGCATTATTAGCATATGCAGTAGTTGGTATTATGGTCTTCTTCCTTATGACATCGTTAGGAGAAATGGCAACATATTTACCAGTTTCGGGATCATTTAGTACATATGCTACAAGATTTGTTGATCCATCATTAGGTTTCGCTTTAGGTTGGAACTATTGGTTTAACTGGGTTATTACAGTAGCAGCTGATATTACAATTGCTTCTCAAGTTATTAGCTATTGGGAACCATTAGAAATATTACCTTCATGGCTATGGAGTATCATATTCATGTTGATTATATTTGGTCTTAATGCACTATCTGTTAGAGTTTATGGTGAAAGTGAGTACTGGTTTGCATTTATTAAAGTTGCAACAGTTATTATCTTTATCGGTATCGGTTTATTAACGATATTTGGTATTATAGGTGGTCAATACTTAGGATTTGATAATTTTGTTGTAGGAGATGCACCGTTCCTAGGAGATTCAAATGTGAATACATTCTTATTAACATTAGGAGTATTCTTAGTTGCAGGGTTCTCATTCCAAGGTACAGAACTTATTGGTATTACGGCAGGAGAATCTGAAAATCCTGAAAGAGCAGTGCCGAAAGCAATTAAACAAGTGTTTTGGAGAATATTACTATTTTACATTTTAGCTATATTTGTAATAGGAATGATTATTCCGTACACAAATCCGAACCTAATGGGTGGGGATGAAATTGCTAAATCGCCATTCACGCTTGTATTTGAAAATGCAGGATTAGCATTTGCAGCTTCATTTATGAACGCAGTAATCTTAACTTCAGTATTATCAGCAGGAAACTCAGGTATGTATGCTTCTGTAAGAATGCTGTTTTCAATGAGTAAAGATAAATTGGCTTCACCAGTATTTTCAAAAACAAATAAAGCTGGTGTACCTTATACAGCGTTAATAGCTACTGCATTTGTAGTTGTATTAATATTTATAATAGAACATTTAAGTGGTGGCGCTTATGAATATATTATCGCAGCTTCAGGTATGACAGGCTTCATTGCTTGGTTAGGTATTGCGATCAGTCATTATAGATTTAGAAGAGCTTTTGATTTACAAGATTATGATAAAACAAAACTAAAATATAAAGCTAAATTATTCCCATTTGGTCCATTGTTCGCATTTATATTATGTGCGATTGTCATAGTAGGCCAAGATGTAGACTTTATACAAACGGGTGAATTTGATCCTAGAAGATTTTTCATTACTTATATGGGTATTCCTGTATTCTTAGTATTTTACATTTTCCATAAGTTAAAATATAAAACGAAATTAATTCCATTAGAAAAAGTGGACTTAAGTCAAGATCTTGATATGGAAGAATTCGAAAAGAATATTAAATAAATATTGACATAAAGGTTTATAGTTGGTATGATAGGTCATGTTGAATACGAAACGGACCAAGTAGAAGCATACCCGCTTCTCACCTGTAGTGACGCTTTAAGCAGTTGGCAGGTAAAAATAAACCTTTAATGTTTATGGATAAGAGCGGGTGCATTTATGCATTCGCTCTTTTTTTCTTGGACGACTTCGTAAAAATCTAGGAGGTGTCAACCATAGCTAAAGATCAGACTCAAGTTAACGACAGAATTCGCGCAAAAGAACTTCGACTAATTGGCCAAGATGGTGAACAGATAGGTGTTAAATCTAAACAAGAAGCTATTGAAATGGCTGAAAGAGTAGATTTAGACGTTGTTATCGTAGCACCTGGTGCTAAACCACCTGTTGCAAGAATTATGGATTACGGAAAATATAAATTCGAACAACAGAAAAAAGAAAAAGAAATTCGTAAAAAGCAAAAAGTTGTTAATGTTAAAGAAATTCGATTGAGTCCAACTATCGAAGAACACGACTTTGAAACTAAACTAAAACATGCTCAAAAATTCTTATCTAAAGAAGATAAAGTTAAAGTATCTATTAGATTTAGAGGTCGTGCGATTACGCATAAAGAAATTGGTCAACGCGTGCTTGAACGCTTTGCAGAATCTTGTAAAGATATAGCAACAGTTGAGCAAAGACCTAAAATGGAAGGGCGTTCAATGTTCCTAATGTTAGCGCCTATCACAAACGAAAAATAAACCGAAATACTAGGAGGAAAACTCAATGCCTAAAATGAAAACTCATCGCGGAGCAGCTAAACGTGTTAAAAGAACTGGTTCAGGACAATTAAAGCGTTCTAGAGCGTTTACTTCACATTTATTCGCAAACAAATCAACTAAAGCTAAACGTCAATTACGTAAATCTACTTTAGTATCTAAATCAGATGTAAAACGAGTTAAACAAATGTTAACGTACGTAAAATAATAAATTTATTGGACTAATGGTCCAGTTCAAGGAGGAATTATCATGCCACGTGTTAAAGGTGGAACAGTGACGAGAGCTCGTCGTAAAAAAGTCTTAAAATTATCTAAAGGTTACTTTGGATCAAAACATACATTATACAAAGTTGCTAAGCAACAAGTTATGAAATCAGGTAACTATGCTTACCGTGACCGTCGTCAGAAAAAACGTGAATTCCGTAAATTATGGATTGCTCGTATCAACGCTGCGGCTCGTCAAAACGACATCAGTTACAGCCGTTTAATGAATGGTCTTAAATTAGCTGGTATCGAAGTTAACCGTAAAATGTTATCTGAAATCGCTATTTCAGACGAAAAAGCTTTTGCTGAATTAGCTACTAAAGCTAAAGATGCTTTAGCAAAATAATAAATATATATAGAGTCCGGGGGCATTTACCATGTCCTGGACTCTTTTTTTATAAAGAAGATTAAATTTAATATAAAGGTATCTTCTTTACGCCTTATATACGCTTTGATAAAATAAAGAAGAACAACTTATAAGGAGAATACTATGTCTAAATTTGATGAAATGATTACAGTTGTCCCTAGAAAGACAATTTTTAAAGATGAAGCTTATCAATTTGATGGCTTTAAATCTATTCAAGATGAAGAAACGAAATACATTTATGAAACAATTAATGAATACGAAGTTAAAAGACGTGGGGACATGGAAGAAGATCCTTCATATAAACAACTTATTTCATATTGTATTTTAGAAAATGAAAATGATGAAATACTTGTATATGAGCGACTAACAGGTGGAGGAGAAGGTAGACTTCATGGCTTAAGTTCTATTGGTGTAGGCGGTCATATGAATGATGTTCCAAATGCTACAAATGTAGAAGAAGTGATTCGAGATAATGCAGAAAGAGAATTAGAAGAAGAAGTAGGGCTTGATAAAGAAAATGTTAAAAATATGGAACTAATCGGCTTTATTAATGACGACCAAAACGAAGTTGGTAAAGTACACATCGGATTAGTTTTCAAATTAAAAGTAAATGAATCAAGTGTTGAAGCTAAAGAAACTGATACCTTGAAAATTAATTGGGTTAAACAATCAGATTTAGCGAATAATAAAAATTATGAAACATGGAGTAGCTTAATTATAGACGGCTTATATAGAAGAGGTGAGTGACCTTGTCTGATATCATTCCATTTCCTAAATTAAAGAATCAATTAATTACAAATATTAAAACTTCAATGCAAGATGGTGAATATGATAAAGCATATGAATCATTCGAAACATACGAACAACATTTTGAAATGGATGAACAATTATCGTTGATGAAATGTGAAGTTTTAAAGTCTTGCGGTCATTATCTAGAATTAAGAGAAGAAGCAAGTATATTATTAAACCAAGGTCACGAACAATATGATCAAGTTGTAATATATTTTGTAGAAAGCCTATTTCAATTAGAACAGTATCAAACTGTAGTGGAAATCATAAATCAAATTAAAGATGAAGCTATTGACCATGCAACAAGAATGACTTTAATACCAATGCAAGATTTAGCAAAAGATAAGCTAGAACAAAGGAAACTTAAAGCTTCAGAAATTTTAAAGACTTTTAAAGATACAAACTTTGAGGAACAAGTGCAATTATTAATAGATTTAATAGATAACCATCTAGGTATTTTCAATTTAACATTAGCTCAAATTATTGAGAATGAACCGTTACATCCAAATGTTCAAAGCTTAATATTAGAGTATTTACGTTTGGGAGAATGGTCAGCTGAAGTTAAATTTAATAAAATAGATACAAATATAGCCATTGTTCCTACAGAACTTAGTGGCATTGAAAGAACAGATTTTAAAATAAATATTATACCTAAAATTATTGAACAACTTGAAATAGATAGCCCAGCGTCTATAGAATTAAGTAACTCTATATTAAATCAACATGCCATTTTACTTTATCCAATCGAATTTAAATCTATTAAAAATGAAGTTTTAATAGCATGTTACTTGAAACTTTTATCAGAACGCCTTAATATAGACGCTAACTATGAAAGTGTGAGCCAAGATGATTGGGAACAATTTATTGGCGTTATTCAGAAATTTGAATGAATATAAACACTATAGTTGAAACATTGAAAAGCTATGTTATAATTAAAGAGTTGAAAATTAATAAATTAGGATAATCACGGAGGTTTTTATTCATGACAGCAACATGGGAAAAGAAAGAAGGCAACCAAGGTTTATTAACTGTTACGGTTCCAAAAGAAGAAGTAGATAAAGGATTAGACAAAGCATTCAAAAAAGTTGTTAAACAAATTAATGTGCCTGGTTTCCGTAAAGGTAAAATGCCAAGACCATTATTTGAACAAAGATTTGGTGTTGAATCATTATACCAAGATGCTTTAGATTTTATTTTACCTGAAGCATATGGTAATGCAGTAGAGGAAGCAGAAATCAACCCTGTTGATCGTCCAGAAATCGATGTTACACAAATGGAAAAAGGTAAAGAACTTATCTTTGAAGCAACTGTAACTGTAGAACCTGAAGTAGAATTAGGTGAATACAAAGGTTTAGCTATTGAAAAGCAAGACCGTGAAGTAACTGACGAAGAATTCGAAGAAGCTTTAAATGATGCGGTAAGTCGTCAAGCTGAATTAACAGTTAAAGATGGTGAAATTGCTGAAGGTGATGTAGCTAACATTAACTTTGATGGCTATGTTGATGGAGAAGCTTTTGAAGGTGGACAAGCTGAAGGTTATGATCTTGAAATTGGTTCAGGTTCATTTATTCCAGGATTTGAAGAACAACTTATCGGTCTTAAAGCTAATGATAGCAAAGATGTTGTTGTCACATTCCCTGAAGAATACCACGCTGAAGAATTAGCTGGTAAAGAAGCTACTTTCAAAACAGAAATCAACGAAGTTAAAGGTAAAGAAGTTCCTGAATTAGATGATGAATTAGCTCAAGAACTTGATGAATCTGTAAAAACAGTTGATGAATATAAAGAAAAATTACGTAAAGACTTAGAAGAAGCTAAAGTTAACCAAGCTGACGCTACTGAAAAAGAAGAAGCAATTACAAAAGCTTCTGATAATGCTACTGTAGATATTCCAGAAGCTATGATTAACACTGAATTAGATCGTATGATGCAAGAGTTTGAACAACGTATTTCTCAACAAGGATTAAACCTTGATTTATATTATCAATTCTCAGGACAATCAGAAGAAGAACTTAAAGCTCAAATGAAAGAAGACGCTGAAAAACGTGTTAAAACTAATTTAACTTTAAGAGCTATTGCGGATGCTGAGAACATTGAAATTTCAGACGAAGATGTTGAAGCTGAGTTAACAAAAATGAGTGAACAATTCGGATTATCTGTAGAAGATATTAAATCTACTTTAGGTAATAATGATATCTTAGTTAATGACCTAAAAATCCAAAAAGTTATCGACTTATTAGTTAATGAATCTAAAGAAGCATAATCGTTATTCGGTATTAAAATAGATCATAGTAGCAGAATATTTCTGCTACTATTCTTTTTTAACCCGTTTAATTTGAAATAATAAAGTACTTTTAGTATAGTCTAGAAGAAGAATAGGGGTGTAAAAATGTTTAAATTTAACGATGGTGAAGAAAACTTAAAATGTTCTTTCTGTGGTAAAGAACAAGATCAAGTTAAGAAACTTGTAGCTGGTAGTGGTGTTTACATTTGTAATGAATGTATAGAACTTTGTTCAGAAATAGTAGAAGAAGAGTTAAAATCACAAGAACCAGAACAATTTACTGAAGTTCCTACACCTAAAGAAATATTAGAGCAATTAAATGACTATGTAATTGGTCAAGAAAGCGCTAAAAAATCATTAGCAGTAGCTGTTTATAACCATTACAAACGTGTTCAACAACCTTCAGAAAGTGAAGATGGTATTGAATTACAAAAAAGTAATATAGCACTAATAGGTCCAACTGGTAGTGGTAAAACATTACTAGCTCAGACATTAGCTAAATCATTAAATGTTCCATTTGCAATTGCAGATGCTACAAGTTTAACTGAAGCAGGTTACGTTGGTGAAGACGTTGAAAATATATTATTAAGATTAATTCAAGCTGCAGACTTTGATGTTGAAAGTGCTGAAAAAGGAATCATCTATGTGGATGAAATCGACAAAATTGCACGTAAATCTGAAAATACTTCAATAACTCGTGATGTATCAGGTGAAGGTGTTCAACAAGCACTTCTTAAAATTCTTGAAGGTACAACAGCAAGCGTACCACCTCAAGGAGGAAGAAAACATCCTAACCAAGAATTTATCCAAATTGATACAACAAATATCTTATTTATTCTTGGTGGTGCCTTTGATGGTATCGATGAAGTTATTAAACGTCGTTTAGGTGAAAAGGTAATTGGTTTTAGTAGTGCTGGAGAAGAAATCAGCGATGAAGAATCATTACTTTCACAAATTAGACCTGAAGACTTACAGTCATATGGTTTAATTCCTGAATTTATTGGTCGTATTCCAATTGTAGCTAACTTAGATACGTTAGATGTTGAAGCTCTTAAAAATATCTTAACTAAACCGAAAAATGCTTTAGTTAAACAATATACTAAAATGTTAGAGCTAGACGATGTAGAACTTGAATTCTCTGATGAGGCTTTAGGTGCTATCAGTGAATTAGCTATAGAGCGCAAGACTGGTGCTCGTGGTCTTCGTTCAATCATTGAAGAAGCTCTAATTGATATCATGTTTGATATTCCATCAAGCGATGATGTAACGAAAGTGGTTATAACTGAAGAGACAATTAGAGATCATAAGAACCCAAGCTTATATGATAGCGAAGGTAACTTATTAAACGATGAAAAAACTTCAGCTTAAATTATAAAATCTAGAGTCCGGGACATGATAATTGTCTCGGACTCTTTCTTTAGCAGTGTTGACATTACAAAGACTTTTTAAAAATAAGAGCTTGTTGTTTCACTACATTGCTATGTTTAATTATTTAATGATTTAAGCTATAATAAAAGAAACGAATGATGTAGGAGATTACAATGAAAATAAATCCAAATAATGTAGACATTATAATTAGTGCAGTAGAGTCTAAGCAATATCCGGAAACGGGCTTACCTGAAATAGCATTAAGTGGAAGATCAAATGTAGGTAAATCAACATTTATTAACACACTTATTTCTAGAAAAAAAGTAGCGAGAACTTCATCTAAACCAGGTAAAACACAAACTTTAAACTTTTTTAACATTGATGAACAATTAATATTTGTAGATGTGCCTGGATATGGTTATGCTAAAGTAAGTAAAAAACAAAGAGAACAATTCGGCAAGATGATTGAACAGTACTTAACAACGAGAAAAAAACTTAAATGTGTAATACAACTTATAGATATACGCCACAAACCTACACAAGATGATATATTGATGTACGATTACTTAAAGCATTTTGAAATACCTACGATTATAGTTGCTACTAAGGAAGACAAAATACCAAAAGGTAAAGTTCAAAAACATCTCAAAATTATTCGAGAAACACTGGAAATAGAATCTGAGGACGTATTAATTAGTTATTCTTCATTAAATAAAGACAAGACGGACAATATTTGGGCATTATTGTCACAATTTATTTAAACAAATTCCTCACATTCCTAGATTAGAAATGTTATAATTAAGACATTGGACATAAATTAATGGGGGCGTTAGAAGTGCATGTAGTTGTAGTAAGTGTAAACTATAAAACTGCAGACGTTGCGATGCGCGAGAAATTAGCGTTTAATGATCAAGAAATTGAAAACGCGCTTGTAACTCTTAGTAACAAAAAATCTATATTAGAATGTGTAATCTTATCAACATGTAATAGGACAGAAGTATATGCCGTAGTAGATCAAATACACACAGGCAGATACTATATACAATCATTTTTAGCTGACTGGTTTAATCAATCATTAGATACAATTAAGACGCACACAAATGTTCTAACTGAGAATGATGCAATAGAACATCTATTCAGAGTGACATCTGGGTTAGATTCTATGGTATTAGGTGAAACTCAAATTTTAGGACAAATGAAAGACGCTTTCCAAACTGCACAAACAGAAGTAACTACTGGAACGATGTTTAATCGTTTATTTAAACAAGCAGTTACATTAGCTAAACGTGCTCACAGTGAAACAGATATCGCATCTAATGCTGTTTCAGTTTCTTATGCTGCAGTAGAACTATCTAAAAAAGTATTAGGCAGATTAGATAATAAAAAAGCGTTAATCATAGGTGCCGGTGAGATGGCAGAATTAGCTGTTGCGAATTTGAACGGTAGTGGCGTGACAGATATAACTGTTTTAAACCGTACTGTTGCAAAAGCTGAGGCTTTAGCTATGCAATATAAAGGTGTAGCAAAAAGCATAAACGAATTGCAATGTTCTTTAATGGAAGCTGATATTGTAATTAGTTCAACAAGTGCTGAGCAATATGTATTAACAAAAGATATGATGAGAGATGTTGAAAGATTTAGAAGGCATAAACCTTTAGTTCTTATCGACATTGCTGTTCCACGTGACATTGATCCAGAAGTTAACGATTTAGAATTAATGTTTAATTATGATGTAGACGACTTAAATGGTCTAGTAGATGCAAACTTAGCAGAACGTGAGAAAGCTGCGCGTGAAATTGAACTATTAATTGCTAAAGAAATTGATAAGCATGAAGAGTGGGTTAATATGTTAGGTGTTGTACCAGTAATAACTGCTTTGAGAGACAAAGCTTCTCACATACAACAAGATACAATGACAAGTATTGAGAGAAAATTACCTGACATGACTGAAAGAGAACGTAAAGTAATCTCTAAACATATGAAGAGCATCGTCAATCAGTTACTTAAAGATCCTATTACACAAGCTAAAGAATTATCAACAGATAAAAAATCTGATGAAAAATTAGAATTATTCCAAGAAATCTTCAACATTACAAATGAAGTTGAGAGAATAAATGAAAATAAAACAGAAACAAAGAAAGAATCTAAACAAGTTCAATTGACGCCTAATACAGTTGAATCTTAATTTAATTAAATGGTGATGCTATGCAAGATATAATTGCAGTACGTTTGCATGAGGTTGTTTTAATCATCTATATGATATGTTTAGGGTGTTACTTTTATGATTTTATTCAAAAGAATAATAAAGTACGAAAACTTGGTTACTATGCATTAGGGATTGTTTGGATATTTCAAACAATCTTTTTATGCATGTATATCATTACGACTAAACAATTTCCGATATTAACCCTATTTGAAGGTTTTTATTTTTACACCTGGATGATTATTACAGTTTCGTTAGTTTTAAACTATTTTAAATCAACTGACTTAACAGTATTTATAATTAATTTAATTGGTTTTGTATTTTTAACAATTCATACTTTCAGACCTGAACAATATGATGCCGAAAATACTGCCGCAAACATGATGAATGAATTATTACTCATTCATATTTCATTAGCGATTTTGAGTTATGTTATCTTTGCATTGAGTACATCACATGCAATTTTATACTTATTACAAAGAAAAAATTTAAAAGAAAAGACATTTAACCAAAAGTTTTTTAGAATGGGAAGCATTGAACAGCTAGAGCAAAATGTATTTAGATTTTCTTTAGTAGGCTTCTTAGTCTTGTTAATAAGTTTAATATTAGGAATACAATGGGGTCTAATCATTATTGGTAGTGAGATTTGGTTGGACTTAAAAGTAATTGGATCATTAATTGTCTTATTGCTATATGGTATATATTTATTCCTACGAGTAAGAAAAACTGTTAAAACTAAGACATTAGTAGTTGCTAATATTATGATATTCTTAGTTTGTATGATAAATTATTTGGTGGTTTCGAAATTTTCAGGATTTCATCAATGGTTTAACTAAATGATCATGGAGGAAAATATGCGTAAAATTATTGTCGGCTCAAGAAGAAGTAAATTAGCGATGACACAAAGTCAGCAATTTATTGATAAATTGAAAGAAAAATTTCCAGATTTAGATATTGAAATTAAAGAAATTGTCACTAAAGGCGATAAAATAATTGATGTTCAATTATCTAAAGTAGGTGGAAAAGGTTTGTTCGTTAAAGAAATTCAACAAGCTTTATTCGACCGTGAAATTGATTTTGCTATTCATTCATTGAAAGATGTGCCAAGTGTGTTACCTGATGGTCTTACATTAGGTTGCATACCACCACGTGAAATACCTTTTGATGCATATGTAGCTAACAATCACGTCAAACTAGCTGATTTAAAACCAGGCAGTATTGTTGGGACAAGCTCATTACGAAGAGGCGCTCAAATTTTAGCGAAATACCCACATCTAGAAATTAAATGGATAAGAGGTAATATTGATACACGTTTAGAAAAGTTACGTACTGAAGATTTTGATGCAATTATATTAGCAGCAGCTGGATTAAAACGTATGGGCTGGGGTGACGATATAGTTACAGAGTACTTACGTGAAGATACGATGATGCCAGCAATCGGTCAAGGCGCGCTCGGCATTGAATGTAGAAGTGATGATAAAGAATTACTAGATATATTAAATGCTGTTCATGATGAAGAAGTTAAAACATGTGTTACAAGTGAAAGAACTTTCTTAAGTGAAATGGATGGTAGTTGTAAAGTGCCTATTGCTGGTTATGCAACTAAAGAAGGCAACGAAATTACATTCACAGGTTTAATAATGTCACCAGATGGTAAAGAAAGATATGAATCTACTAAAGTTGGAACTGATCCAGTAGAAATAGGTAAAGAAGTATCTGACGAGTTAAAAGCCCAAGGTGCTTATGAGATTATTAGAAAGCTAAATGAAGAAGAAGCGTAATAAGGAGTCGTTAAAATGAAGCCAATTGTAGTGGTTACAAGTACAAGAACTGTTCAACGCGAAGATATAGAACTGAAACATTATCCTTTTATAGATATTGTTCCAATCGAAGTTGACGAATCTTGTATAAAACCATACTATGATTGGCTTATTTTTACGTCTGTAAACGCCATTAAATTATTTCAGCCATATTTAAATTTAATAAATGTAAAGCATATAGCAGCAATTGGTACAAAAACTAAAGCACTCGCTGAAGATTATTCAATACCGATTGAAGTTATGCCAAGTACATTTACACAAGAAGGTTTATTGGATTCTTTAGAGAATCGATTGCATAAACAATCAATATTAATCCCTTGTAGTAGACTAGCAAGAAATAAATTAACAGACCATTTGAGAGAATGGGACAATGAAGTTCAACGACTTCATATTTACGAACCAAAAACGAATTATGAAAATGTAGATAAAGTTCATGAACTTATTGAAAATAACGAAGTAACGCATGTGACATTTTCTAGTTCATCTGCTGTGTCGAGTTATTTTGAAAAGTATAATAAGATTGATAATATTGAAGTGTATGCGATTGGTGAAATAACAGAAGAAAAATTAAAAACATACCATCAAGAATGTAGAGTTGCTCCACGTGCAACACTGAATGATATGTTAAATAAAATATTGGAAGAGGTAGAGTAATGAAATTTGATAGACATAGAAGATTAAGATCTTCACAATCAATGAGAAATCTTGTAAAAGAAACTTATGTTCATAAAGCAGATTTAATTTATCCTATTTTTGTAATAGAAGAAGATAACATTAAAAATGAAATAACGTCTATGCCAGGTATATATCAATTAAGCTTAAACTTATTAGAAGAAGAACTTAAAGAAGCTTATGACCTAGGTGTAAGAGGTGTTATGTTCTTCGGTATTCCAAATGAAAAAGACGCATGTGGTACTGGTGCTTTTGTAGATGACGGCATCATACAGAAAGCCACTCGTTTAGCAAAAAGTAAATTCCCTGATTTATTAGTTGTAGCAGATACGTGTTTATGTGAATATACTGACCACGGTCACTGTGGTGTTATAGATGAAACGACTCATGATGTAGATAACGATGAATCATTAAAATTACTCGTTAAGACAGCTGTATCACAAGCAAAAGCAGGAGCAGACATTATTGCACCAAGTAATATGATGGATGGCTTTGTAACGGAGATTAGACAAGGTTTAGATGAAGCAGGATTCAAAAACATACCTATTATGAGTTACGGTATAAAATATGCATCAAGTTTCTATGGTCCATTTAGAGAAGCAGCAGATGGTGCGCCTTCATTCGGAGATCGTAAGACTTATCAAATGGATCCAAGTAATAGATTAGAGGCTTTTAGAGAATTAGAAAGTGACTTAAAAGAAGGTTGTGACATGATGATTGTTAAACCGGCTTTAAGTTATTTAGATATTATTCGTGATGTACGTAATAATACTGATGTACCTGTAGTTGCTTATAATGTAAGCGGAGAATATAGCATGACTAAAGCAGCAGCGTTAAATGGTTGGATAGATGAAGAAAAAATTGTTATGGAACAAATGATTTCTATGAAACGTGCAGGTGCAGATATGATTATTACTTACTTTGCAAAAGACATTTGTAAATATCTAGATGAAGGAGAATACTAATATGAGTTATGAAAAATCAATACAAGCTTACAACGAAGCCGTAAATTTAATGCCTGGTGGTGTTAACAGTCCAGTTCGTGCATTTAAATCAGTAGACACTGATCCAATATTCATGGAATATGGTAAAGGTTCAAAGATTTATGATATTGATGGTAATGAGTATATAGATTATGTATTAAGTTGGGGACCATTAATCCTTGGTCATGCTGATGATAAAGTGAGAAATTCATTACATGAAGCGGTGGACAAAGGGACTTCTTTTGGTGCGTCAACGATTCTTGAAAATAAAATGGCTCAATTAGTTATTGATCGTGTACCATCTATAGAAATGGTGAGAATGGTTTCTTCAGGTACTGAAGCTACGCTAGCAGCATTGCGTTTAGCTAGAGGTTTTACAGGAAAAAATAAAATATTGAAATTTGAAGGTTGTTACCATGGACACAGTGATTCATTGCTTATTAAAGCAGGTTCTGGTGTTGCCACTCTAGGTCTACCAGATTCTCCAGGTGTTCCAGAAGGTACAGCTAAAAATACAATTACAGTACCTTATAACGATATTGAATCAGTTAAGGTAGCTTTCGAACATTATGGTGATGATATTGCAGCTGTAATAGTAGAACCAGTTGCAGGTAATATGGGTGTTGTACCACCTGTTGACGGATTTTTAGAAGGACTTCGTGAAATAACTACATCAAATGATACTTTATTAATTTTTGATGAAGTAATGACTGGATTTAGAGTTGGTTATAATTGTGCACAAGGCTATTTCGGTGTAACACCAGATTTAACTTGTCTTGGAAAAGTGATTGGTGGCGGTTTACCAGTTGGTGCCTTTGGTGGTAGAAGAGACATTATGGAACAAATAGCACCAGTAGGTACAGTATATCAAGCGGGCACATTATCTGGTAATCCACTTGCTATGACGAGTGGTTATGCTACATTAACTCAATTGACTGAAGAAAGTTATGAATACTTTAATGAATTGGGAGATTTATTAGAAGAAGGTTTGAAAAATGTATTCAGTAAATACAATGTACCAATAACTGTTAATCGTGCTGGATCAATGATTGGTTACTTCTTAAACGAAGGCCCAGTTACGAATTTTGACGAAGCTAATAAATCTGATCTAGAATTATTTAGTAATATGTATAGAGAAATGGCTAAAGAAGGTGTATTTTTACCACCTTCACAATTTGAAGGTACATTCTTATCTACTTCACATACGAAAGAAGATATTGAAAAAACAATCCAAGCCTTTGATAATGCTCTATCAAGAATTGTAAAATAAGTTTAATATATCCCCGGAAAATTGGATTATAATCCGTTTTTCGGGGTCTTTAATTGTAAAAATGATATAATCTATTCGAGGTGTTATTTCATGAATAGTAATAAATGGAATATTTTATTAGTAAGTGTACTTGCTATCGTACTAGGTTTTTTCCTTGATAAAATCCATATGATTTTACCATGGATGTTTGGCCCAATATTTGCGAGTTTAATTGTAATCAAATTCATGAAAAGAAAAATTATTTGGCCAACATGGTTAGGTAATTTAGGTCTTTTAATATTAGGTGTACAAATGGGATCAACCTTTACACCTGTTGTATTAAATGATATTAAAGGTGAATGGTTACAAATTGTACTAATGTCAGTATTCATTTTGTTAATTGCATTATTAATTTCTATTGTTTTTAAGAAAATTGCTAATGTCACATTTGAAACTGCTTTGTTAAGTGCAATTCCTGGGGCGCTAAGTCAAATGGTTGTTATGGCAGAAGAAAATAAAAAAGCCGACTTATTAGTAGTTACTTTAACTCAAACATCAAGAATTATGTTCGTAGTTATTTTAGTACCTATTATTTCATCTATATATGGTAGTAATGGTGAACAAAGTGGTCACGTAGCACAAGAACCTTCTATATTTAACGTATTGAGTATACCAGAGTTATTTATTATTTTAATTGGCATCGCGGTAACATTTCTCATTTTTTATAAATTCCGATTTCCAGTTCCTTATTTATTATCTCCTATTTTAGTCATGTTAACTTGGAACTTATTAACTGGCCAAGTTTTCACTTTAGATTATCAATATATTATCATAGCTCAAATACTATTTGGTATTAGAATAGGGGTTCAAATCGCTGATTTAATAGATAATATTACGAATAAAACAATTTTTGCGATTGCATTTCAAAATATTATGCTTATTATTGGTGCTTTTTTACTCGTCTTTTTATTCCAACTATTTATTAATGAAAATATAAATGATTTATTCTTAAGCGCTGCACCTGGAGGTATGGCACAAATAATTGTTGTAGCTTTAGAAACAGGTGGTGATGTTGCAATGATATCCAGTTACCATATATTTAGAATATTTTTCATTTTGCTAATCGTTGCGCCATTAATAAAAGTATTTTTAACAAAACAATCTAAAAATTATAAGAATTAATATAAATCAATATTGACTTATATAGTCGGTACTTATATTATTAAAGTAATCGAATACTTAAAGAGGAAGAGTAAATCATTGATTAATGATAGAGAGTGCATGGTTGGTGAAAATGCATATTAATGGTGATTGAAGGTAGCCTTGTTTGGAACGTTATCTGAAACTAAGTAGGTTAACGCGTGAGCGAGCGATAATCGTAAGAGTGCAATATAATTTATTTTATATTGAATTTAGGTGGTACCACGGTTGAGCCCGTCCTAGTTTATAGGACGGGTTTTTTATTTTAATGAGGAGTGATTTATATGGAAATGGAACCTAAGTACAACCCTAAAAAGGTTGAAGAAGGTCGTTATGAACAATGGTTAGAAAATGATTATTTTAAACCAAGTGAGAATAAAGATAGAGAAACTTATACAATTGTAATTCCGCCACCAAATGTTACTGGGAAACTACATTTAGGCCATGCATGGGATACAACATTACAAGATATTTTAACAAGAATGAAAAGAATGCAAGGCTACGATACACTTTATCTTCCTGGTATGGATCACGCTGGTATTGCTACTCAAGCTAAAGTTGAAGCTAAATTAAATGAGCAAGGTTTAACGAGACATGATTTAGGCAGAGAGAAATTTTTAGAGCATTCTTGGTCTTGGAAAGAAGAGTATGCAGATTTCATTCGTGCTCAATGGGCAAAGTTAGGTCTTGGATTAGACTATAGTCGCGAAAGATTTACTTTAGATGAAGGTTTATCTCAAGCTGTAAAGAAAGTATTTGTTGAGATGTATAAAAAAGATCTTATATATCGTGGTGAAAGAATCATTAACTGGGATCCACAAACAAAAACAGCTATCTCAGATATCGAAGTAATTCACGAAGATATCACTGGTCATTTTTATCATATAAATTATCCATTTAAAGATGGAGAAGGTTCTATTGAAATTGCAACTACACGTCCTGAAACGATGCTTGGTGACACTGCAATCGTTGTTAACCCAAATGACGATAGATACAAAGATTCTATAGGGAAATCTGTTATTTTACCGATAATTGGTAGAGAACTACCAATTATAGCTGATGACTATGTTGATATGGAATTTGGTAGTGGTGCAATGAAAGTTACACCTGCTCATGATCCAAATGACTTTGAAATTGGTGAACGTCATCAATTAGAAAAAATCAATGTAATGAACGAAGATGGCACGATGAATGAATTAGCAGGTAAATATAATGGTTTAGATCGTTTTGAATGTCGTAAGCAATTAGTAGAAGATTTAAAAGCTTCTGGTGAATTGATTAAAGTTGAAGAGCATGAGCATTCTGTTGGTCATTCAGAGCGAAGTGGTGCAGTTGTAGAACCATATTTATCAACTCAATGGTTTGTAAAAATGGAACCATTAGCTAAACGAGCTTTAGATAATCAAGAGACTGATGGACGAATTAATTTTGTACCAGACCGTTTTGAAGGCACATTTAACAGATGGATGGAAAATATTCGTGATTGGACTATTTCACGTCAATTATGGTGGGGTCATCAAATTCCTGCGTGGTATCATAATGAAACAGGTGAAATATATGTAGGCGAAGAAGCGCCTTCAGATATCGAAAATTGGACTCAAGACGAAGATGTATTAGATACTTGGTTTAGTTCTGCTTTATGGCCATTCTCAACTTTAGGTTGGCCAAATGTAGAAGATGAAGACTTCAAACGTTACTATCCAACTAATACATTAGTTACTGGTTATGACATTATTTTCTTCTGGGTTAGTCGTATGATTTTCCAAGGTTTAGAATTTACTGATCAAAGACCATTTAATGATGTTTTACTTCACGGATTAGTTAGAGCTGAAGATGGACGTAAGATGAGTAAATCACTAGGAAATGGTGTAGACCCAATGGATGTGATTGATGAGTACGGTGCAGATAGTTTGAGATACTTCTTAGCTACAGGTTCTTCACCAGGACATGATTTACGTTATTCAACTGAAAAAGTTGAATCAGTATGGAACTTTATTAATAAAATTTGGAACGCTTCCCGCTTTAGCTTAATGAATATAGGTGAATCATTTAAAGTTAAGGATATTGATTTATCAGGAGAAAAATCAGTTGCTGATGAATGGATATTAACACGTTTAAATGAAACAATCGCTCATGTTACAGAGTTAAGTGATAAGTATGAGTTTGGCGAAGTTGGACGCGTATTATATAACTTTATTTGGGATGAATTCTGTGATTGGTATATTGAAATGAGTAAAATTCCTATGAATAGTGACGACGAGTCTAAAAAACAAATGACGCGTTCTGTTTTATCATATACACTTGATCAAACTATGCGTATGTTACATCCATTTATGCCTTTCGTTACTGAACATATTTGGCAAGCTCTACCACATGAGGGCGAAACGATTATCCAAGCTTCATGGCCAGAAGTAAGACCAGAATTGTCTAATGAAAATAGTAAAATTTCAATGCAATTATTAGTTGAAATTATAAAATCAGTTCGTCAAGCACGTAGAGAAGTTAATACGCCTATGTCTAAAGAAGTGCCAATTCATATTGAAGCTAAAGATGAAAAAGTACAAGAACAATTAATAAACAATAAGGATTATTTAGAACGTTTCTGTAATCCTAGTGAGTTAATAATTGATACTAAAATTGAAGTTCCTGAAAAAGCGATGACTGAAGTAGTGTATGGTGCTACAGTAATATTACCGCTTGAAGGTTTAATTGATATGGATAAAGAAATTGAAAGATTGCAACAAGAATTAGACAAATGGCAAAAAGAACTTGATCGTGTGAACAAAAAATTAAGCAATGAGAAATTCGTTGCAAAAGCACCTGAAAAAATCATCAACGAAGAAAAAGAAAAGAAATTAACTTATCAAGAAAAATATGACGGTGTTTTAGCAAGAATTGAACAATTGAGAGGCTAGGAAGGCTTATGAATTATTTAGATAGTTTACATTGGATACATGAACGCACTAAATTCGGGATAAAACCAGGTGTAAAACGAATGAAATGGATGTTAAGTAAGCTTGATCATCCAGAAGATAAAATACAAGGTATTCACGTAGTTGGTACAAATGGTAAAGGTTCGACAGTTAGTTATATTCGTGATGCACTAATAGCAAATGGATATGAAGTCGGTACTTTTACTTCACCTTATATCATTACTTTTAATGAAAGAATAAGTTTAAATGGTAAACCAATTACAAATGAGGAACTAGTTGAATTAGTTCAAATAGTCAAACCTATAACTGAAAGACTTGAAGCAGAAACAGACCTAGGTCCTGCAACTGAATTTGAGGTTATTACATTAATTATGTTTGTTTATTTTGGTACAATTCGACCAGTTAACTTTGTTGTAGTAGAAGCGGGATTAGGTGCTTTAAACGACTCAACAAATGTATTCCAACCTATTATGACTGTATTAACAAGCATCGGATTAGACCATACTAATATATTAGGCGAGACTTACATGGATATTGCACGTGAAAAAGCAGGTGTAATCAAGCCTAGTGTGCCTCTTGTATATTCAATCAAACCTAAAGATGCTTTGAATTTTATTAGAGAAGTTGTAGAACATCATCATAATAAAGGTTTGGAATTAGATAGGGATATATATGTTGTGTCAGAAGGCGAAGAATTCACGTATCGTTATGACAACTATGAATTAGAAAATATCAAACTAAAAATGATAGGTAATCATCAACATGAAAACGCTGCGCTAGCAATTACAACGTTGATTGAAATGTATCAAAGAGGATTAATCCAGTTAGACTTCAATAAGATGATTGACGCAATTGAAAATGTAACGTGGTATGGAAGAATTGAAAAGGTAAATGATAATCCTTTAATCTTTTTAGACGGTGCTCATAATAAAGAAAGTATTGATGCTTTAGTAAAAACATTACAGCATTATTACTCAGATAAGAAGATTGACGTGTTATTTGCTGCTATTGATGGAAAGCCTATTGGGAAAATGTTAAATAGTCTTGAAGACATAGCGAATCGATTTTTCGTTACAACATTTGATTTTCCAAAAGCATTACCAATTGATACAATTTATGAAAGTGTTGAGCATTCGCATATAGAGAAAGTTAAAAATTATCGAGAGTTCATTGAATCATATCAAGGTGATTTGCTTATAATAACTGGTAGTTTATATTTCATCAGTGAAGTTCGTAAATTACTTGTATAATGGATAAAAAGTATTGGGTTTTTAATCCAATACTTTTTTTATATTTTCATTATTTTCTGAATAATAGGGTAAAAGAAAATCAAACGAAGAAGGAGAGAATTTAATGGGGTTAAAAAAGAAAAGAAATATCACATTTAAAAATCCACATACTTATGCTATTTTGTTATTCATTATCGTGATAAGTGTTATTTTGACTTATATTATACCGGCTGGAAAGTTTGATAGAAAAACTGTTAATGATAGAGAAGAAGTGATTTCTGGGACGTTCCATTTTGTAAAAAGTGAACCTTCTGGCTTTTTAGATATTTTCAGATCTATTCCTGAAGGTTTAATAAGTGGTGCTGATATTATATTTTATATCTTTTTAGTTGGTGGCGCGTTTGGCGTAATACATAAGACTGGCACTATCACAAACGGTGTAAACGCAGCGATGAATAAGCTAGGTAAAAATAGTAAGTTTATGATACCTTTAACGATGCTTATCTTCTCGTTATTAGGATTTTCAATAGGTTTAGCAGAAGAAACGATTATATTTGTACCAATTGGAATAGCTATAGCAAGAGCAGCAGGTTATGATGCAATGACTGGAGCCGCTATGATTATAATGGGAGCAGCTGCTGGGTTTCTAGGAGGTATGCTCAATCCTTTTACAGTCGGTGTTGCACAGAAGATCGCAGAATTGCCATTATTTTCAGGATGGGAAATAAGAACACCGATTTATATTGCTATTCTGATTGTAGGCATACTTTACGTAATGTTCTATGCTAGAAAAGTGAAAAAAGACCCTTCTAAAAGTTTAGTATATGATATAGAAGTAAAGGAAGTTGAGGAAAGTGAAGATAACCAAAAACTCGAACGATTTACAAAAAGACAAATTATATGTTTAATTTTGCTTGTAAGTACAATTTGTTTTAATGTCTTTGGGATATTCAAGTTCGGTTGGTCATTCAATGAAATGAGTGCAAACTTCTTAGTAGCAGGTTTGCTGGCAGGATTTATTGGTGGTTTAGGTTTCAATGGAACATTTGATGCGCTAATCGATGGTATGAAATCCATTTTGTTTGGAGCGTTAATAGTAGGATTTGCTAAAGCAATTGTAGTTGTATTGGAAGATGGTAAAATAATTGATACTATAGTCTTCTATTTAACAAATTCAATTCAAGATTTACCTGCTAGTATAACTGTTGGAACGATGTTTATTATTCAATTATTTCTTAATTTCTTTATACCATCAGGTTCAGGACAAGCCATGACAACGATGCCATTAATGGTACCAATTTCTGATATCCTAAATATTAATAGACAAATGGCTGTATTAGCTTTCCAATATGGTGATGCAATTAGTAATAGTATTTTTCCTACTTCTGCTTCACTTATGGGTGGACTAGCTGTAGCAGGTATCCCGTATACACAGTGGGTTAAATTTATATGGAAGTTATTATTACTATGGGTAATCGTTTGTATGGTCGGAATATTTGTCGCTTTAATACTAGTTAATTAATAATATGAAAAACTTGAAAGAAATTGCTTAATAATAGCGGTTTTTTCAAGTTTTTTGTCTGTTTTAAAACTTATTCATTTTGTTAGTTAAAAATTTTGAATTTATGAAATTAGGAATATTATGGCCTTAATTGATATATTATTTTATATCAACTAAGGAGATATAAATAATGCTTTTATACTTTATTTTAGGATCTATTTTAGCAAGTTATATGTATCAATTAACAAGTACAACAATCATCAATTTTAAAACATTAACATGTCGTTCAAAGTGTACATATTGCAATCATAAACTAGAATATAAAGATTTAATTCCAATTTTTAGTTATATTTATCTCAAAGGTAAATGTAGATATTGTAATACGTCCATACCTAAAGATTTAATCACTGTTGAAATATTATTAAGTATTTTATTTATTATGCCACTAATTTCACCTCAAATACATAATCCTCATTTGTATTATTTTTTAATTATATTTTTAATTCCTTTAGCTATATATGATATGAAATACTACATTGTTCCTAATCATATTTTAATTCTCATGTTTATAACTGGTATTTTGATATTCAAACCCGATTTAGAAAATATATTAATTTCATTAGAAATCGTTTTTATCATCCATACTTTATACTTTTTATCTAAAGGTGGAATAGGTTATGGGGATGTGAAATTGTTTTGTATATTATGTCTCATTTTAACTTGGAAGCAATTTTTACTTATATTTATGTTTACTTTTATCATTTCAGGTATTTCTGCTATCAGTTATATTTTATTTAAAAAATCTATTATAACAAAAGTTCCATTAGTACCTTATATAGCAATTTCATCAATAAGTGTATGTATATTTAATAATCAATTACTATTTTATTTTTTAGGAGGTTAATATGTCATTGAAAATCAAAGACTTACAACAAGAAGACAAGCCAAGAGAGAGATTAAAATCATATGGTGCTGATAGATTAACAAATAGAGAATTATTAGCAATTATAATCAATTCAGGTAGTAAACAATTTTCTAGTATAGATTGTGCAAATCAAGTGCTAAAACTTGTAAATCAATTACGTGATTTAAGGCACCTAACATTACCAGAGTTATTAAGTGTAAATGGAATTGGTGAGAAGAAAGCTCTGACAATATTGGCAGTGATAGAATTAGCAAAGAGAATGCATAGCAATACTGTATTGGACAAAATAGAAATAAATGAACCTCAAGATGTTGCAGATTATCTTATGGAAAAATTAAGATATTTAAAGCAAGAGCATTTTGTTGCACTCTTATTAAATACAAAAAATCAAATTATTCATGAGCAATCTATATTCATAGGTTCTTTAAATATGTCGATTGTACATCCACGTGATTTATTAAGAGAAGCGGTTAAACATTCAGCTGCTTCTATTGTAATAGCACATAATCATCCTAGTGGGGATCCTACTCCATCTTTAGAAGATATCAAGACTACGAAAAGACTATTATACTGTTGTGATTTAATGGGAATTGATTTACTAGATCATATCATTATAGGAGATGGAGAATTTATAAGTTTATTTGAAGATGACTATATTACAAAAGAAGATTTAGAAATTATTGAACGTTCATAATCATACAATGTTATAATATATGTAAAATGAAGTCAGGAGTTTTAGTTTTGCAAATTATTACGTTTATATTAGTTATTTTACCTGTATTATTTATAATTACTGTTTTTCAAAATAAAAATAGACGAGCTATCGTTAAAAAGGATTATGGCGTTGTAATGGGATTGAGTATAGTTGGTGTCTTTCTAGGTTCTATTTTAATTGCTATAAATGATAGTAGTACTAATATCAATTTCGGTTTATTTATAGGTGGTATTGGTGCTGGGATTGTGTGGGGATTATTAGTTTCTATTACATTGTTTATTTTAAGTAAATTATTAAATAAGTGATAAAGAATATTCTCACAGAATTAAAAGCCAATTATACGGCCTTAATCGTATAATTGGCTTTAAAAATTATATAAATTTCACATGAAATACATAACGCCTTGATATACAAAATATATTACTAAAGCGATAATAGCTAATTTTATAGCGAATCTTAATATTCCAACGAAAAATCTAAAAAATATAATTAACAATAATATTGCTATGAAAATATAAATTAACTCCATAATTCTCACCTCTTAATATCATTATAAAGGCTTCAAACATATCTTACATCAGACTACAGCATGATTAAAGAGTTAGGTCCCAAGTCTGATGATAGTTTTAAAACAATTATGTATAATAAATTTGAATGAGAGGTGCCATAAAATTGAGATGGTTATTTAGGTTAATTAGAAATTTATTAGCATTAATAGCAATTATTGTTATTATTATCATTGTATATAGAAATGTACCTGCTTTAAGTGAATTAAATCCTTTCGATCATAGTGATGAAACACCACAAAGTGAACAAGTTGTTCCTGGGAGAGCTAATTCTACTTATACAATAGAAGATACACCTTTGTTAAGAAATGTACCTTTAGGACAAACGAAACAAGCTTTTAGCTGGATTAATAAGAGAGAGTTTATGGCTGTGTCAGATTTAGAAAGAATGGGCTATAATGAAAATTACGTAGCTGGTCAAAGAGGCACTGAATATATACTATATAAATTTGGTGAACCACAAATGTACGTTTATCACACAGAGCAAGATTTGAAAGATGATTTAAATGAAATGAATCAAAATATTGAACTCTTACCTGAAGAAGCATATTAACTTTTTTACTATATCGACAGTCTCGTACTTTATTTAAATGGAACTGTAAGATAAAATAGTAATATCATTGTTATTTAGACATTTGAAAATTAAGAGGTGTTTAGATTGTCGAATTTTTTTAAAAATAATAAATTAGTATTTTTTCTAATTTCCATGGTTTTGTTAATAGTAATAGTAGGGTATTCAATGAGGGCACAATCTGCATCGCTTAGTGAACAATATGCTAGTGATACATCATCATTTGGAGGTAGAATTGTTTCTTATCCTGTGACGATGGTATCGAACTTTTTCACTAATTTAACAACTTCGGAAGATGATGTTAAAAAAATAAAAGAAGAAGCAAAGCGCACTGAACAGATTAAAGCTGATAAAGCTCGTTTGGAAAAAGAAAACAAAGAATTAAAAAAAGAACTTGATATGAAAGACATTTCACAATTTAATCCAATATCTGCTACTGTAATTGCAAGAAGTCCAGATCAATGGATGAACACGATTATTATTGATAAAGGTAAAAAAAGTGGAATGAAAGAAAATATGGCTGTAATCACTAGTGAAGGGTTAGTAGGAAGAATCAAAAAAGCTAACCAATTTTCATCTCAAGTTGAACTGATTTCTACAAGTGTAAAAACGAGTAAGCTTTCTGTAGATATTCAACAAGAAGGCGAAAATGTCTTTGGTATGATTAATCGATATGACGAAGAAAAAGGGCTTCTCGTTATTAGTGATATCGATAATAAATACAAAATTAAAAAAGGATCTAAAGTAGTAACAAATGGTTTAGGCGATCAACTTCCTAAAGGTTTATTGGTAGGAGAAGTTGAGAAAGTCGAAAATGACGAATACGGATTGTCTAAAGTAGCATACATAAAAACTTCAACAAATATTAAAGACCTTAATCATGTCTATGTGGCTAATAGAGATCCTGAGACTATCCCTTCAGCAGACGAAAGTGGTGAGGAATAATGAGATTATATGTTATTCCTCTGATTGGCGTCTTACTATTTTATCTAGATTCTTTATTAACTAGAATATCACCTATTCATCTATTTAATGAAACATTCGTTATCGTTCCACGCCTTACATTCTTATACTTACTAATAATTGCAGTTTATAAAAACCCTAAAGTAGCGATTATCTTAGCAATCGTTACTGGAATATTTACTGACATTTATTATGGCGGCGTATATGGTGTTTACACATTTGGTTATGCATTATTTGTAGTAATGATGGATAAATTATTCAAAGTATTTTATAGAGATATTTTAATGATGGTTATTTTACTCATTATTTCGGTGGTATTATTAGAAATATGGGTTATGGCTTTTTATGGCATATTAGGATTTATTTCAATAGATTTTGGTAATCTTATATTATTCCGATTAATTCCAACAATAATATTTAATTTAATTTGTTTAGTTATTATTTTTCCTTTCGTTTTGAAATTATTAGAAAGAAATACAAATTAATTAAAGAATATTGACAATAGTAACTGTAGATGGTAATCTATTGAAGTTGAGTAGTTTCAAGCTACATACAACCGCTCAATCATAGGTATTAAGTACGAACGTCACCTATGAATGGCGTGACTTAAAAAATTAGGAGGTGCAAGTATGTTTGCTATAATTGAAACTGGCGGAAAGCAAGTTAAAGTAGAAGAAGGTCAAACAATTTGGGTTGAGAAATTAGACGTAAATGAAGGTGATTCATTCACTTTTGACCAAGTATTATTTGTAGGTGGAGATTCAGTTAAAGTTGGATCACCAGTTGTTGAAGGTGCTTCAGTTACTGCTAAAGTTGAAAAACAAGGACGCGGTAAAAAAATCACTGTCTTCAAATACAAAGCTAAGAAAAACTACAAGCGTAAACAAGGTCATCGTCAACCTTACACTAAATTAACTATCGAAAAAATTAACGCGTAAGCAATGATTAAAGTAGATATTAGTTTAAACGATGAAGGGCAAGTTACAGATTTTATTATGTCTGGACATGCTGATTCAGGTGAATACGGCAAAGATATAGTCTGCGCTGGCGCATCTGCAGTCGTGTTTGGTACGACGAATGCAATCATCGGTTTAACTGATGAAACACCTGATATAGATTACAGTGACGATGGTGGATATTTTCATATACGTAGTGTAAACTTAGAAAATGAACGAGCGCAAACTTTATTACAAGGCCTAATCATTTCTTTAAAGACTATTGAAGAAGAATACGGGCAATATATTAAACTAAATTACAAGTGAGGTGTAACTCATGTTAAAATTAAACTTACAATTTTTCGCATCGAAAAAAGGGGTTGGTTCTACAAAGAACGGTCGTGACTCTGAATCAAAACGTTTAGGAGCTAAACGTGCTGACGGTCAATTCGTTACAGGTGGTTCTATCCTTTATCGTCAACGTGGAACTAAAGTTTTCGCTGGTGAAAACGTAGGTCGCGGTGGAGACGATACATTATTCGCTAAAATCGACGGCGTTGTTAAATTCGAACGTTTTGGTCGTGACAAAAAGAGAGTATCTGTATATACAGCTGCTGAATAATCACTAAATTGAGACACCAGAATTTTTTCTGGTGTTTCTTTTTTTAATCAAATGATTAAAATGGTATAATAGTATTTATGAATACTTACAATATAGGTGATAAAATGGATGATTTAGATGTGTATTTAAAGTCGAGACACGATTTTGTCAATCAATTTCAACTGTTATATACTTATAAACAGTTGGGTAAAGAAAGTAAAGTTAATTCATTAATAGATGAATTGTATCAAGAACTTAAACAAGAACAATTATTTTTAAATGCACCATGCAGAAAGTTTGTTCAAGAAGTATTTTCACACAAAATCTCATTGTCAGGCTCTAAATGGACATTTGAAATTGAATGTAATAGCGATGAAGATTATCAAAGGAATTTATTCCTATCAGATAACATTTTGTTAAATATTTATCACAAATGGATGAATCATATCGTCAATGAAATTGACGAATTAGATACACATATCGGATTAATTATTGAACAGGAATTTGTTACATTAATAATGTCAGCTAAAGGTATTACGATAAACGAAAATGAAATTAAGTAAATTTTTTCAAACTATAATATAGAAATTATTTCGTATAATCAAGAAATATGTGAATTAGAATTTTTTATTAATATTAATGAACTAGAGGTGTAAACATGTTTATAGATCAGGTCAAGATATCTTTGAAAGCTGGTGATGGCGGTAACGGTTTAGTTGCTTTTCGTCGTGAAAAGTATGTTCCGTTTGGTGGTCCGGCCGGAGGAGATGGAGGCAAAGGTGCCTCAGTAGTATTTGAAGTAGATGAAGGATTACGTACTTTATTAGATTTTAAATTCCAAAGAAAATTTAAAGCTGATAAAGGTGAAAATGGACAAAGCAGTAACATGCATGGTAGAGGTTCAGGTGATTTAGTTTTAAAAGTTCCACCTGGCACAATTATAAAAAAAGTAGAAAATGAAGAAGTACTAGCCGATTTAGTAGAGCATGGACAACGTGCTACAGTAGCAAAAGGTGGCCGTGGTGGTCGAGGCAATTCAAGGTTTGCATCACCGAGTAACCCAGCACCAGACTTTTGTGAAAATGGTGAGCCTGGAGAAGAAATTGAAGTTATTCTAGAATTGAAATTAATGGCTGATGTAGGTTTAGTAGGTTACCCAAGCGTAGGAAAATCGACACTCCTATCAATTGTATCTAAAGCTAAACCTAAAATAGGTGCTTATCATTTCACAACTATTAAGCCTAATTTAGGTGTTGTACAAACTAAAGATGGCCGAGGATTTGTAATGGCAGATTTACCTGGTTTAATTGAAGGAGCCTCAGAAGGTGTAGGTCTAGGTCATCAATTTTTACGTCATGTTGAACGTACGAGAGTGATAGTTCACATTATTGATATGAGTGGAATGGAAGGCAGAGACCCTTATGAAGATTATGTTACAATTAATCAAGAGTTGAAATCTTACAATGAAAACTTATCAAGAAGACCGCAGATAGTTGTTGCAAATAAGATGGACTTACCAGATTCAGAAGCACAATTAGAGATGTTTAAAGAACAGCTCGAGGAAGATGTAAAAATTGTTCCTGTTAGTACAGTTACACGCGAAAATGTTGATCAATTATTATATCAAATCGCTGACTTACTCGATGAAACTGAAGGTGTAGATTTCGATAGTATAGAAGAAGAAACAGGTATTCATAGAGTTGTCTATAAACATGAAAAATCAAGAGACCATTTTGTTATTTCTCGTGATGACGATGGAGCTTATGTTGTTACAGGTGATTCAATTGAAAGATTATTCATGATGACTGACTTCAATCGTGATGCAGCTGTTAGACGTTTTGCTAGACAGATGAGATCAATGGGTATCGATGATGCCTTGAGAGAAAAAGGCGCTTCTAATGGTGATATTGTAAGAATATTAGGTGGAGAATTTGAATTTGTCGAATAGGGCGTGTTCTAATTGAAAAAATCAAATGAATCAACAAAGAAGTTTTATTTAATTAGGGAAGATGTATTGCCAGAATCTGTTCAAAAAACTATAAAAGTAAAAAATGCGCTCATGAAAAATAACAATTTGACTATTTATGATGCAGTGAAAGAGTTTAATCTTTCTAGAAGTGCATTTTATAAATATAAGGATACGATTTTCCCTATAGATAGATTAGAGGAACAAACACGAAATTTAACTTTAATTTTGTATGTTCAAGATGAAGTAGGTATGCTTGCTTTTGTATTAAATAAAATTGCTGAATTAAAAGGATCTGTTTTAACGATTCATCAAAGTTTACCTATGAAAGACAGAGCTACTATAACGATTTCATTAAATGCCTCTAATATAGAATTATCTCTAGAAGAATTGATGGATGCTATTAAAGAAAGTCCACACGTAGATGAAGTTGAAGTTATTGGAATGAGCATGTAAAGGGAGTTATCTAATGTATGCATATATAAAAGGTAAAATTTCTCAATTATATCCAACACATATAGTAGTTGAAAATAACGGTATAGGTTATGAAATACAAACACCAAATTCATATCGTTTTCAATCTCAATTAGAAGAAGAGGCGCAAGTCTTTACACAACTAATTGTACGTGAAGACGCGCATCTATTATATGGTTTTATAGATTTAGAAGAGAAAGACATGTTTTTAAATCTTATTAAAGTTACCGGTATTGGTCCTAAATCTGCACTAGCAATATTAGCAGCCAGTACACCGAATGAAGTTAAAATTGCTATTGAGAATGAAAATGAAGCATATTTAACAAAATTCCCTGGTATAGGAAAGAAAACAGCTAGACAAATTATATTAGATTTAAAAGGTAAATTAACTATTACTGAAGAATCAGAGCTCTTTGCTCAAGCTGACGAAAGTAAAAATGATGTATTAGAGGAAGCGGTATTAGCGTTAGAAGCATTAGGTTATTCTAAACGTGAAATTACTAAGGTTAAAAAATCTTTAGAAAAAGAAACATTCGATACTGTAGATGCATGTGTTAAAAGGGCTTTAGCACTACTTATTCAATAAATGAGGTGATTTTTTGGATGATCGTGTAGTTGATGAACATGAACTTGAAGAAGATTTGCAAAATGAATTATCATTAAGACCGGACACATTGAATCAGTATATAGGTCAACATAATATTAAATCTAATTTAGATATTTTTATTAAAGCTGCGAAATTAAGAGAAGAACCTCTTGATCATTGTTTGTTATATGGTCCTCCAGGTTTAGGTAAAACGACTCTTGCTAACATCATTTCTAATGAGATGGACGTTAATTTACGTACAGCTAGTGGACCTTCTATAGAAAGACCAGGAGATTTAGCTGCGATTTTATCAGCTTTACAACCCGGTGATGTGCTGTTTATAGATGAAATACATCGTTTGAGTCGTGTAGTAGAAGAAGTTTTATACCCAGCTATGGAAGACTTTTTCTTAGACATAGTAGTTGGTAAAGGTGAAGAAGCAAGAAGTATTAGAATTGATTTACCGCCATTTACATTAGTGGGTGCTACGACTAGAGTAGGAAGTCTATCAGCTCCTTTAAGAGATCGATTTGGCGTTCATTTACGTTTAGAATATTATGATGATGGAAGTTTAAAAGAAATCATTAAACGTACTGCTGAAGTCTTTAATGTTGAAATAGATGACCAAAGTACAAATGAGTTATCAAAACGAAGCAGAGGGACACCAAGAATTGCTAACCGATTGTTAAGAAGAGTGAGAGATTTTGCTCAAGTTGAAGGTGACGATTCAATAACAATTGGTACAACTAAACATGCATTAGATTTATTACAAGTTGATAAAGAAGGGTTAGACCATATTGACTATAAAATTATGCACTGTATATTGAATAATTATAAAGGTGGACCAGTTGGCCTAGATGCAATTGCTGCTACCATTGGGGAAGAACGTATTACATTAGAAGATGTGTACGAACCATATCTCATTCAAAAAGGCTTTATAGAACGAACGCCTCGTGGTAGAAAAGCAACTGCAGTGAGTTATGACCATTTTGAGATAAAGAAATAATATTAGAATGAGGAAAGAGGCAAAGCCTGTGAATATTGAAGATTTTGATTTTGATTTACCTGAGTCTTTGATCGCTCAAACACCATTGCTTAATAGAGAAAGTAGTCGACTACTAAAATGCGATAAAGTTACAGGTGAATTAGAAGATTTAACATTTAAAGATGTTATACATCAGTTATCACCGGGAGATTGTTTAGTACTAAATGATACAAAAGTCATGCCTGCTAGATTATTTGGAATTAAAGAAGAAACTGGTGCGAAAGTTGAAATGTTAATGCTAACACAACAAGAGAATGACGAATGGGAAGTACTTATCAAACCTGCAAAACGTATAAAGATAAATCAAAGTGTATCTTTTGGGGAAGGTAAAATAATTGCTACTTGTGTTAAAGAGTTAGACCAAGGTGGTAGAATTATGAAACTTTCGTATGAAGGCATTTTACAAGAACGTTTGGATGAACTTGGTGAAATGCCATTACCTCCTTACATTAAAGAAAGACTAGATGATCAAGACCGATATCAAACTGTTTATGCTAAAGCTGTTGGATCAGCTGCAGCACCAACTGCAGGACTACATTTCACTAAAAATCTATTACAAGAAATTAGAGATAGAGGTGTACATGTTGCATTTATAACTTTACACGTAGGATTAGGTACATTCAGACCGGTAAGTGTAGATAATATCGACGAACATGAAATGCATTCAGAGTATTATCAAATGTCTGAAGATACTGCTGAATTATTAAATAAAGTTAAAGCCGATGGTAAAAAAATTATTTCAGTTGGTACTACTTCAACAAGAACGTTAGAAACAATACGAAGTAGGAATGATAAATTCATAGCCGAAAGTGGCTGGACAGATATCTTTATATATCCTGGGTATGAATTTAAAGCGATTGATGGCTTAATTACAAATTTCCATTTACCAAAATCTACTTTAATCATGTTAGTTTCAGCGCTGTCATCGCGCGAAAATATTTTAAATGCTTATCGTCATGCTGTTGAATCTGAATATAGATTCTTTAGTTTTGGGGATGCAATGATTATTATATAGTGAAGGAGAAAAAGACATGCCTGCAGTAACATATGAGCATATTAAAACTTGTAAACAGTCTGGTGCAAGATTGGGAATCGTTCATACACCACATGGTTCATTTGAGACACCAATGTTCATGCCAGTTGGTACAAAAGCAACTGTAAAAACGATGAGTCCTGAAGAACTTAAACAAATGGAAGCGAAAATCATTTTAAGCAATACCTATCATTTGTGGTTACAACCTGGAAGTGATATCATTTCTAAGGTGGGTGGATTACATAAGTTTATGAATTGGGATGGACCAATATTAACTGATTCAGGAGGCTTTCAAGTATTCAGTTTAAGTGATATGAGAAAGATTGAAGAAGAAGGTGTGCATTTTAGACATCATTTAAATGGTTCTAAATTGTTTTTAAGTCCAGAAAAGGCAACGCATATTCAAAACGATCTTGGTTCAGACATTATGATGGCGTTTGATGAGTGTCCTCCTATGCCATCTGAGTATGATTATGTAAAGAAATCAATTGAAAGAACGTCTAGATGGGCTGAGAGATGTCTTGAAGCTCATAAACGTCCTGAAGATCAAGCTCTATTTGGTATAATCCAAGGTGGGGAATACAACGATCTTAGAGAGCAGAGTGCTAAAGATTTAGTTTCACTTGATTTTCCTGGTTATGCGATTGGCGGTTTATCAGTTGGAGAACCGAAACCTGTTATGTACAGAATGGTTGAACATACGACGCCGTTAATGCCATTTAATAAACCAAGATATTTAATGGGCGTTGGCTCACCTGATGCATTAATCGAATGCTCAATTAGAGGTATCGATATGTTTGATTGTGTTTTACCAACACGTATAGCTAGAAATGGTACATGTATGACTTCACAAGGTAGAGTAGTGATAAAAAATGCGAAATATCAAACAGATTTATCACCATTAGATCCTGAATGTGATTGTTACACATGTAGAAACTATACTAAAGCTTATTTGCGTCATCTGATTAAAGCAGATGAAACATTTGGAATTCGTCTTACTACATATCATAATTTGTATTTCTTGTTAAAATTGATGGAGAATGTTCGCCAAGCAATAAGAGAAGATCGATTACTTGATTTCAAAGATGAATTTTTCGAACAATATGGACTAAATGTAGATAACCCCAAAAACTTTTAAAGGAGTATGATTATGGAAGTATTAGTACAATTATTACCAATTATTTTGATATTTGCACTTGTTTGGTTCTTAATGATTAGACCACAACAAAAAAGAGCAAAAGAGCATCGTGAATTATTAAACCGCTTAGAAGTAGGTCAAAAAGTTACTTCAATTGGTGGAATTAAAGGTACAGTTAGAGCAGTTGACGAATCAATCGTTGTTGTTACTGTAAATGACAAAGGCCAAGAAATTACTTTTGAAAAACCTGCTATCAAACAAGTAGACCCTTCATAAAAAAGTTTACATTTTGATGGAATTAGTTTAATATATTTAACGTTAAAGACATGGTTATCCATGTCTTTTTTTGATACATGTACGTTATGACTATTCAAAAACTGGTAATGTATGCTATAACATATATAGTGAACTAAAAAAAGTAAGAGGTGTTATCGTGAAAAAGCGTAGTAGAATTATAACCTTTTTACTTCTCTCGGTGTTGATTTTTACTTTAATAGGATCAACCGGTAAAAATATAACGAAGAATGTAAATTTAGGTCTAGACTTACAAGGTGGATTTGAAGTTCTTTATCAAGTCAATCCTTTAGATAAAGGTGACAAAATAGATAAAGACGCTGTTAAATCGACCGCCAAAACTTTGGAATCACGTGTTAACGTATTGGGTGTTTCTGAACCGAAGATTCAAGTTGAGGAAGGCAATAGAATAAGAGTACAATTAGCGGGTATTAAAGATCAAAACGAGGCTCGTGAAGTACTTTCGACTCAAGCTAACTTAACAATTAGAGATGCTAAAGATAATGTACTATTATCAGGTAAAGATTTAGTACAAGGTGGCGCTAAACAAGGTTTTAAAGATAATACAAACGAAGTAGCAGTTACACTTAAATTAAAAGATGCAGAAAAATTTAAAGAAGTAACTGAAAAAGTATCTAAAATGAATCCAAACCTGATGGTTATTTGGATGGATTACGAAAATGGAGATAGCTACGAAAAAGAAGCTAAGAAAGAACAAGAAGGCAAAGAGCCTAAGTATATTTCTGCAGCGACAGTTAGTCAGCCTATCAATTCTGAAAATGTAGAAATATCAGGCGGATTTAAAGGTGAAGAAGGCGTTAAAGAAGCAAAACAAATCGCTGACTTATTAAATTCAGGTTCTTTACCAGTTAAATTAGATGAAGTTTATTCTACTTCAGTAGGTGCTCAGTTTGGTCAAGATGCTTTAGATGAAACGATTTTTGCCTCTACAATTGGTGTAGGTATCGTATTTTTATTCATGTTAATCTACTATAGATTACCTGGTGTTGTTGCTGTTGTTACATTAAGCGCTTATGTTTATTTAACATTATTAGCATTCAACTTTATTTCAGGTGTTCTTACTTTACCTGGTCTAGCTGCTCTGGTGTTAGGTGTAGGTATGGCTGTAGACGCGAATATTATTATGTATGAACGGATAAAAGATGAGTTAAGAATCGGAAGGACATTGAAACAAGCCTTCAAAAAAGGTTCGGGTTCATCATTTGTTACAATACTAGATGCTAACTTAACGACAATATTAGCTGCATTAGTATTATTTGTATTTGGTGAAAGTTCCGTTAAAGGTTTCGCAACAATGTTATTACTATCTATTCTGATGAGTTTTGTAGCATCAGTATTCTTAACAAGATTACTGTTATCAATCTTGATTAACTCAAATTACTTTAACAAAAAGTATACTTGGTTCGGCATATCTAAAAAATCAAGACATGATATTAGCGAAAAATTAGATGTGCATGATTTAAGCACACCTTATGATAAAGTTAATTTTGTTAAACTTGCAAAACCGCTCTTAACATTTAGTATCATAACTATTATTGTTGGTGCGATTATAATATCTATATTTAAATTAAATCTCGGTATCGACTTCACAAGTGGTACAAGAGTTGATTTACAATCTGATAATGCAATAAAAACTGAACAAGTATCTAAACAATTTAAAGATATGGGATTAGAACCTTCTCAAGTTACGACAAGTGGTTCGGGTAATAAAATGGCTACTGTACAGTTTAAAGATGCTTTAGATAAATCGGAGATAAAAAAAGTTAAATCTGATTTTAAAGATACTTTAGGTCATGACCCTAATGTTAGTACAGTATCTCCTGTAGTTGGCCAAGAGCTCGCAGTAAACGCATTGAAAGCTTTAGGCATTGCAGCGCTTGGTATCGTCATTTATGTTACATTTAGATTCGAATGGCGAATGGGAACTACTGCAGTATTAGCACTTCTACACGATGTGTTCATGATTGTAACAGTGTTTAGCTTATTTAGATTAGAAGTAGATATTACATTTATTGCTGCTGTATTAACGATAATCGGTTATTCCATAAACGATACAATCGTTACATTTGATAGGGTTCGTGAAAACTTACGTAAAATCAAAGTTATAAAAGACCCAGAAACAATTGATATGATTGTAAATTCATCTATTAGACAAACGATGACGAGATCAATTAATACAGTGTTAACAGTTGTAATAGTTGTAATTGGACTATTAATCTTTGGATCATCAAGTATATTCAACTTCTCATTAGCATTACTTATAGGACTGATTTCAGGTGTGTTCTCATCTGTGTTCGTGGCAGTTCCGCTATGGGGCATGTTGAAAAAGAAAGAACTTAAAAATTCTGATGACGGCAAATTAGTTGTCTACGAAGAGAAAAAATCAAACGACGAAAAAATACTCGTTTAAAATTCATGAGCACTTATCAAAGCTACACTTTATGTGTCTGCTTTGATAAGTGCTTTTTTATGCAGTTGAAGTTTATCAATTCTATGCAAAAAATATTTATTTTGATATTCTTAATTTGTTTAGTAGAGAATCATTAATTTTTCATGTATAATGTTTTGAGTAGAAATGAGGAGATTTGTTATGACTAAAGCACGTTATCAATGGTCTATACCTAGACAAACTATAGAAATAGACAAGCAGATAATTAAAAAATTTAATATTTCCCCGCTATTAGAAAAAGCATTAGTTTCTAAAGGTTATACAACACAAACTGATATCGAACATTTACTTTCTAAAGAAGAACTTTTTCATGATCCTATGTTGTTAAGTGATATGGAGAAAGCTGTTTCAAGAATACATAAAGCTATAGAAAATAGTGAGAAAATATTAGTATATGGTGATTATGATGCTGATGGTGTGACATCAACAACAATTCTCGTAAAAACATTAGAATCACTTGGAGCTCAAGTCGGTTGGTATATTCCGAATAGATTTACAGAAGGATATGGTCCGAGTGAAGGGGCATTTCGAAATGCTCATGATGAAGACGTTACTTTAATCATTACAGTAGACAATGGTGTTCAAGGGCATCATGAAATAGATATTGCTAATGAATTAGGGATAGACGTTATCGTAACAGATCATCACGAATTTGGTATTACAAAACCCAATGCATATGCTATCGTCCATCCTATGCACCCTGACTCCGACTATCCATTTGAATATTTAGCAGGTGTAGGGGTTTCTTATAAATTATGTAAAGCACTTAAGGCGGACTTGCCCGATTATTTTCTTGGACTTGTAGCAATCGGTACTATTGCAGATTTAGTGAGTTTAACTGATGAGAATAGATATATGGTTAAGAGAGGTTTAAACATTTTAAATGAAAAACCTTCCCCAGGTATTAAAGCACTGTTAGAAGTCGCAGATTACACTGATGAAGTCAGTGAACAAACTGTAGGATTTATAATTGGCCCAAGATTAAATGCGGTTGGTCGTCTGGATGATGCTAGATTAGCATGTGAATTATTGATGTGCGAAGACAGCGATGAAGCGACTTTTCTTGCTGAAGAAGTAGATCATTTTAATACGGAAAGAAAAGCAATAGTTGAAACTATTACAGAAGAAGCTCTTGTGCTCGCTCAAGAACAAATTGACACCAATGCACAATTTTTAGTTTTAGCAAAAGAAGATTGGAACGAGGGTGTTCTCGGAATAGTAGCATCAAGAATTGTTGAACAATATCATTTACCAACTATCGTGTTAAATGTGGATATAGAGCAAAATCATGCTAAAGGATCAGCTAGAAGTATTGAACAAGTATCTATGTTTGAATTTCTTCAAAATAACTCTGAACTTATACAAAAGTTTGGTGGTCATCATATGGCAGCAGGTATGACGTTAGATATTGATGCTATAGAATCATTAAAAAAAGCTTTAAATGATGAAATGTATAAGTTAACAGAAGGTAAACCACTATTACCGCAATTAACTGTGGATTCAGAAATTCAAGTATCTGACATTTCAGTTGAAAATATTTTTGACTTAGAGAGATTACGACCTTTTGGAACTGATATTTCTGCACCATTATTTGCAGTGAAAAATGTGCAGGTTAATTCGGTGAAAGGTATTGGACAAAGTGAAAAACATTTAAAACTTACATTAACCGACAAAAATATTGCAGCACTTCATTGGAATTTCGGACATCTTCAACACGACATAACAAATGAAACAACTATTAATATAGCAGGCAGCTTAAATGTAAACGAATGGAATGGACATCAATCTCCACAAATAATCGTAAAAGATTTAGAGTTAGGTAATGAACATACAGTATTCGATTATAGAAGTAAAAATAAACAAGACTTATTGAAAATTAATCAAAAAGACGCTTTGTTTGTAGTTAATTCAACAGAAGAAAAACTAAATGATAGATATGTGTTCTATGGAGAAGGATATGAAAGAAATGTTGAAGCGTGTGTGCTTAGAGATTTACCAAAAGATTTAGATGATTTAAAAACAACTTTAAATCAAGTTAATGCAGATAAATATTATTTAGTTTTTAAAGGTCAATCTAATTCATACTTTGAAGGTTTACCTAATGAACAAAAATTTAAAGAAACATATAAAGCATTACTCAGTAAAGCAGAAACAAATATTCAAACTGAAGGTATGCAACTTTGTCAATTTTTGAAAATTAAACCTGATCAATTAAAATTCATATTAAATTGCTTTTATGAATTAGACTTTATTACAATAAATGATGGTATAATAAAAGTGAATAAAGAAGCGGAAAAGAATAGCATTCAAAGTGCGCCGTTGTATCAAGAGAAGAAAAGACAAATAGAAATTGAAAAGACCTTGTTATATAATGACAGTCAATCTTTAATCAAATGGATTCAGTCATTGATAGGCAACGTTGAGGAGGAAGTTTAATGGATTTAAAACAATATGTTTCAGAAGTACAAGATTGGCCAAAAGAAGGGGTTAATTTTAAAGATATTACAACAATTATGGACAATGGGGAAGCATATAAATATGCAACTGACCAAATTGTAAGTTATGCTAAAAACAAACAAGTAGATGTAGTAGTTGGACCTGAAGCAAGAGGATTCATTATAGGGTGCCCTGTGTCTTATGCTATGGGAATTGGTTTTGCACCTGTTCGTAAAGAAGGTAAATTACCTCGTGAAGTTATTCGTTATGAATATGATTTAGAATATGGCTCTAACGTTTTAACAATGCATAGAGACGCAATTAAACCTGGTCAACGTGTGCTTATTACTGATGATTTATTAGCAACAGGCGGTACAATAGAAGCTGCTATCCATTTGGTGGAATCACTAGGTGGTATTGTAGTAGGTATTGCTTTCTTAATAGAATTGAAATATTTACACGGAATAGATAAACTAAAAGGATACGATGTTGTATCTTTAATTTCATATGATGAATAGTATGTAAATGCTCAAATAAAATAGTCACTTTTGTGACTATTTTATTTTTAGATTAAATATAATAATTATATGTGGCATATTACTTATATTAATTGCTATAATAGTAATATTAAAGAGAAATTTGTGATGAGGTGGTGTCCCTATGAATAAAGAATATCCTTATAGTGCTGATGATGTTTTATATAAAGCTAAAAGCTACTTATCCGAAGAAGCTTACAAATTAGTTGAAAAAAGTTACGATTTAGCTTTTAAAGCACATCAAGGCCAAATTAGAAAAAATAACTTACCTTATATTATGCATCCAATACAAGTTGCAGGTATTTTGACTGAAATGAAGTTAGATGGCCCAACAATTGTTGCTGGATTTTTACATGATGTAATTGAGGATACACCTTATACTTACGATGATTTGGTTGAAATGTTTAATGAAGAAGTTGCAATTATAGTAGATGGTGTGACAAAACTTAAAAAAGTAAAATATAAATCAAAAGAAACGCAGCAAGCTGAAAACCATCGTAAACTATTTATAGCAATCGCTAAGGACGTAAGAGTTATACTTGTGAAATTAGCAGATAGGCTTCATAACGTCAGAACTTTAAAAGCCATGCCAAAAGAAAAGCAAAAAAGAATAGCAAAAGAAACATTGGAAATATACGCACCTTTAGCTCATAGATTAGGTATTAATACGATTAAATGGGAACTGGAGGATATTTCTTTAAGATATATAGATAGCGTTCAATATTTCAGAATAGTTAATCTTATGAAGAAAAAAAGAAGTGAACGTGAAACATATATTGCTAATGCTGTTAAAGATATTGAATCAGAAATGGAAGTTATGGATATTTCTGGCGACATAAGCGGACGACCTAAACATATATATAGCATCTATAGAAAAATGGTTAAACAAAAAAAGCAATTTGAACAAATATTTGATTTATTAGCTATTAGAGTCATAGTGCCATCTATTAAAGATTGTTATGCTGTATTGGGCTTAGTGCACACACTTTGGAAACCTATGCCTGGCAGATTTAAAGACTATATAGCTATGCCAAAACAAAATATGTATCAATCATTGCATACAACGGTAGTTGGACCAAATGGCGATCCTTTAGAAATTCAAATCAGAACATATGAGATGCATGAAATAGCTGAACATGGTGTTGCTGCTCATTGGGCTTATAAAGAAGGTAAAAACTTAAGCAATAAATCTGAAGAATATTTACAAAAAATGAGTTGGTTACAAGAGATAGCTGAAACAGATAACACATCTCCAGACGCTGAAGAATTTATGGAATCATTAAAATATGATTTACAAAGTGATAAAGTTTACGTCTTTACGCCAGAAAGTGATGTTGTAGAACTTCCTTATGGTGCTGTACCAATAGACTTTGCTTACTCTGTCCACAGTGAAGTGGGGAATAAGATGATAGGAGCAAAAGTAAACGGTAAAATCGTGCCGATTGATTATAAATTATCTACTGGAGATATAGTTGAAATTAGAACGAGTAAACATTCATATGGACCGAGTCGAGATTGGTTGAAAATTGTGCGTTCTTCAAGTGCTAAAAGCAAAATTCGCAGTTTCTTTAAGAAACAAGATAGATCTGCAAACATTGAAAAAGGCAAGTTTATGATTGAAGCTGAAATTAAAGAACAAGGTTTCAACGTAGATGAAGTATTAACTTCTGAGAATATCAAAAATGTAAATGAGAAATATAATTTTTCGAACGAAGATGATTTATATGCAGCAGTAGGATTTGGAGGCATCACCGCGTTACAAGCTGTTAATAGATTATCTGAAAAAATTAGAATAGAACGTAAAAAACAGTCATTAAACCAAGTTCAAGAAGTCAGTAAGTCTATGCCGATTAAAAATGATATACGTACTGAAACAGGTGTTTATGTAGAGGGCTTGGACAATATGTTAATCAAATTATCGAAGTGCTGTAACCCTATCCCTGGTGATGATATCATCGGCTACATTACAAAAGGACATGGGGTAAAAGTACATAGAAAAGATTGCCCTAATATTATTAATGAAACCGAGAGATTAATTGATGTAGAATGGGTTAAAAATACAAATGAACAAAAAAGTTACCAAGTTGATTTGGAAATTACAGGATACGATCGAAATGGCTTGTTAAATGAAGTCTTGCAAGTTGTAAATTCAATTAAAGTACAATTAGTAAAAGTTTCAGGTAAAGCTGATATAGATAAAAATGCTGTTATAAACATAAGTGTTATGGTTAAAAACGTTAATGACGTTTATCGAATTGTTGATAAAATAAAACAATTAGGCGATATCTATACAGTTACCCGTGTATGGAATTAAGAGGTGATATTTTGAAAGTTGTTTTACAAAAAGTAAGTCAAGCTAAAGTGACATCTGAAAATATTCAAAATGAAATTAAACAAGGTTTTTTATTGCTAGTAGGAGTTGGTGAAGAGTCAACGTATAAAGATGCTGACGCCATTGCTAAAAAAATCGCCAAAACTCGAATTTTTGAAGATGACCAAGGTAAAATGAATTTAGATATACATCAAGTTGATGGGGAAATACTATCTATTTCACAATTCACAATATATGCTTCAGTAAAAAAAGGAAATAGACCTGGGTTTACGAATGCTAAAGAACCAACCGAAGCTAACAATATATATAGATATTTTAATGAACAATTAGCTTCTTATGGTATACCTGTCAAAAGTGGTGAATTTGGTGCACATATGGATATATCACTTGTTAATGATGGTCCAATAACGATTATTTTCGAAAGCAAGGATGGTATTATTCAATGAACCGAATAAGCTTATGGTTTAAAAAAAAGAAACTAAAGCCAATACCGATTATTATCGTGGGATTAATATTATTAGCATTAATTATTATTATTATTAATCTCTTAACACAAGAAGATGAAGAACCTAAGTCACTTTCTATGATAGAAGATGGTGAACTGAGAACCGGTCCAGCTGCATTTTATCCAATTATATTTGATGTTAAAGATGGAGATAAGTTTGAAATCATAGATAGAGAAGGTAAATGGTTTGAAGTCATTAATAGTGACAATGAAAAGGGTTGGATTGCTGGTTGGCATACAAATTTAGATATTAAAGAAGATGTGGATCCAGTCCAAAAACCATTAAAGGGTAAAACCATTGTACTTGATCCAGGGCATGGTGGAAGTGATCAAGGCGCGGCAAGCTCCAAACACAAAGACGTAACAGAAAAAGTAATGACGTTAAAAACTGCTAAAGAATTGGAAAAAATGTTAAAAGATGAAGGTGCTAAAGTAAAATTAACACGTTCAAAAGATGAGTACGTTAAATTAAAAGATAGACAAGCTGATGGAGATGTATTCATAAGCATACATAATGACGCACTTGAATCTTCTAATCCACATGGTTTAACAGTTTATTATCATCATGAAAGTCATAAAGATTTCGCAAAAACTTTACACACTTCAATCAATCAAAAGTCTATCTTGTCTGATAGAGGGGTAAGAAATGAAAACTTCCAAGTTATTAGACAAGCTAAGTCACCTGCTGTATTATTAGAACTTGGATATATAAGCAACCCAACTGATGAAAACTTAATCGTTGATCGCAAATACAGACACATAGTTGAAACTGGTATTGTAGATGGTTTGAAAGTTTACTTTTCAAATTAAATGTTGACTGAAATTAATTATGGGGTTACTATTAATATAAATTACTAAATATAAACTTACCGTTTATTCTTGAATAGTATACACTTTAGGCTGAACACAGAGATTATAACATGTGCTGAAAGTTATAAAGATGCCACGTATACTTTTGAACACAAGAAGAGGGAATCTTATGAAAGTAAGATCGATTGACATCCGTTACAATGTTGTTAAGTGAGTATTCTTTTTTAGAGAATACTAATTAGGGTGGCAACACGGAATCTTCGTCCCTTGTATGTTTATTAAGCATACAAGGGACTTTTTTAATTTTAAGGAGGAAATTAAATGATAAATATACCACGTGGCACACAAGATATTTTGCCGAAAGATAGTTATAAATGGCAGTATATTGAAAATAAATTACACGAACTGATGAAAATTTATAATTATAAAGAAATTAGAACACCTATATTTGAAAGCACGGATTTATTTAGTAGAGGTGTTGGAGATTCAACTGATGTCGTACAGAAAGAAATGTACACATTTAAAGATAAAGGTGATAGAAGTCTCACATTGAGACCTGAGGGTACTGCTAGTGTAGTGAGAAGTTTCATAGAAAATAAAATGCAAGGTAATGCGAATCAGCCTGTAAAATTATATTATACTGGTCCTATGTTTAGATACGAAAGAAAACAAAAAGGACGTTATCGTCAATTCGTTCAATTTGGAGTAGAAGCAATTGGATCAGAAAATCCTGCAATCGATGTTGAAATTATTGCAATGCTTGTACACATTTATCAGTCATTCGGTTTGAAAAACTTAAAACTAGTTATTAACAGTATTGGTGATGCTGAATCAAGAGCAGATTATTCTAAAGCATTACAAGAACATTTTGAGCCAGTCATTGATACATTTTGTCAAGATTGTCAAAACAGACTTTATACAAATCCAATGCGCATTCTAGATTGTAAAGTTGATCGAGATAAAGAAGCTGTAAAAAATGCGCCGAAAATTACTGAATACTTGAATGATTATTCAAAAAGTTATTTCGAAGAAGTTAAAACACTATTAGATGAAATTGGTATTGAATATGAAATTGATAGCAATTTAGTACGTGGTTTAGATTATTATACGCACACTGCATTTGAAGTAATGAGCAATGCAGAAGGATTCGGAGCTATTACAACTCTATGTGGCGGTGGACGTTATAATGGATTATTAGAATTATTAGATGGTCCAAAAGAAACAGGTATAGGATTTGCTTTAAGTATTGAAAGACTATTGCTCGCTCTAGAGGCGGAAGGCATTGAAATAGAACAAGAAGACTCTATAGATTTATTCATTGCTACTATGGGAGAGCAAGCTGATCATTATTCAGTAGAATTACTTAATAAACTAAGATTAGCAGGTATTAGTTGTGACAAAGATTACTTAAGTAGAAAATTAAAAGGCCAAATGAAACAAGCTGACAGATTAAATGCAACTTATACAATTGTTATTGGTGAAGATGAATTACAAAAAGAGCAAGTAGAAGTTAAAAATATGAAAACTGGCGAAAGTGAACCAGTAGCATTTTCAGAATTAGAGAATTATTTAAAGGTGGAATCATAATGAATAAAAGAACAACTTATTGTGGAAGTGTAACAGAAGAATATATTGGACAGACAGTAACTTTAAACGGATGGGTACAAAAAAGACGTGACCTTGGCGGACTTATTTTTATAGATTTACGTGACCGTGAAGGCGTAGTACAAATTGTTTTTAACCCAGATTTTTCAGATGAAGCTTTAAAAATTGCTGATAAAGTTCGTTCTGAATATGTTATACAAGTTAAAGGTCAAGTAACTAAAAGAGATGAAAAATCAGTTAATGATAAAATTAAAACTGGTAAAGTAGAAGTGCAAGTTTCAAGTATAGAAATATTAAATGAATCTGAAACACCACCGTTCTCAATTACAGATGTAAATGATATAGATGAAAATGTTCGTCTTAAATATAGATATATAGATTTACGTAGAGAAAGTTTAGCTCAAACATTTAAAATGAGACATCAAATTACACGCTCTGTTAGAAACTACTTAGATGAAGGAGATTTCTTTGAGGTTGAAACACCTGTTTTAACGAAATCAACACCAGAAGGGGCTAGAGACTACTTAGTTCCATCACGTGTCCATGATGGTGAATTTTATGCATTACCTCAATCACCACAAATTTTTAAACAGTTATTAATGATAGGCGGTTTTGATAAGTATTATCAAATCGTTAAATGTTTCAGAGATGAAGATTTAAGAGCTGATAGACAGCCTGAGTTTACTCAAATAGATATCGAAATGAGTTTCGTTGATCAAGAAGATGTTATGACAATGAACGAAGGTTTAATGAAACGTATTATGAAAGACGTTAAAGGAATCGATATTACGACACCATTCCCTCGTATGACTTACGCTGAAGCAATGGAGAGATATGGTATTGATAAACCAGATACACGTTTCGGTATGGAATTAATCAATTTATCACAATTAGCTTCACAAATGGAATTCAAAGTATTTAAAGGTGCTGTTGAAAACGGTGGGGAAGTTAAAGCGATAGTTGTTGAAAATGGAGCAGACGACTATTCAAGAAAAGATATTGATCAATTACAATCATTTGCAAGTATATACGGAGCTAAAGGTTTAGCTTGGGTTAAAGTAACTGATGAAGGATTAAACGGTCCAATTAGCAAATTCTTTAATGAATCACACACAGAAGAATTATTAAAAGAAACAGAAGCAAAATCTGGTGATTTAATTCTATTTGTTGCAGATAAAAAAGATGTTGTTGCAGCTAGTTTAGCTCAATTAAGAAATAAACTTGGTAAAGAACGTGGCTTAATAGATCCTAATCAATATAACTTCTTATGGGTTACAGATTGGCCATTATTTGAATATGATGAAGATACTAACCGTTATGTTGCTGCCCATCATCCATTTACTGCTCCTAAAAAAGAACACGAAGATATGTTAGAAACAGATCCTACAAATGTTGAAGCAAATGCTTATGACATTGTATTAAATGGATTTGAATTAGGTGGGGGTTCAATCAGAATCCACAAATCTGACTTACAAGAAAAAATGTTTAAAGCTTTAGGGTTTACAGATGAGGAAGCTCAAGAACAATTCGGTTTCTTAATAGAAGCGTTTAAATATGGAGCACCTCCACATGGTGGAATTGCTTTAGGGTTGGATAGACTTGTTATGTTATTGGCTGGTAGAACTAATTTACGCGATACAATTGCTTTCCCTAAAACAGCAAGCGCATCTTGTTTATTAACTGACGCACCAAGCAAAGTATCAAATAGCCAATTACAAGAATTACATTTACAATTAGATTTAGACGAAGAATAACAAAAGTATAAATACTTGTTATTTAAAAGAATTATGATAAAATAAATTTATAAGGTAGACATCTGAAGTGTTCGTGATACGCTTTATGTATTTTGACCTAACACTTTCGATCAAGGGAGCCTAATGGGTTTTCTTAATAGCGCATACGCCTCTTAAGGAGGACATGCAAAATAAGAAACAGGGCACCCACCTGTATTTAGCAGGCCAAAATGATCTAGCACGCAATATTACGGCACAATTGGATTCTATCGGTACGCAAGACTCTATGTCTTGCGTATTTTTGTGTAAAGGAGTTAAAAATATGACTAAACATCAATTCTCAAGAAATGAGTTAGCGATTGGTAAAGAAGGATTAGATTTACTTAAAAGCAAAACAGTTGTTGTACTAGGAGTAGGCGGCGTTGGTTCTTTTGCTGCTGAAGCACTAGCAAGAACGAATATAGGACATATAATTTTAATCGATAAAGATGATGTAGATATTACAAATGTGAATAGACAATTACATGCACTTACTACAACAATTGGACAATCTAAAGTTGATTTAATGGAAGAACGCATTAGATTAATCAACCCAGATTGCAAAGTCACTTCATTACATATGTTTTATACAGAAGAAACATACGAAGCATTATTTAATGAATACGATATAGATTATTTTTTAGATGCTAGTGATACAATTATGTACAAAATACATCTTATGAAAGAATGTTTAGAAAGAAACATCAACGTGATTTCAAGTATGGGGGCTGCAAATAAAACAGACCCTACTAGATTTGAAATTGCTGATATTTCAAAAACATATACTGATCCAATGGCAAAAATTATTCGTCTTAAACTTAGAAAAATGGGAATTCATAAAGGAATAAATGTAGTATTTAGTGATGAAAGTCCTATTGTAATAAGAGAAGATGTTAATGAAGTCGTCGGAGATAAAAATGCTAAAGTTAGAAAAGCACAAATGCCACCATCTTCAAATGCTTTTGTACCAAGTACAGTAGGATTGATTTGTGCAAGTTATGTAGTGAATGACATACTAAAAGATATTCATGTTAAGAGAGTTAAAGATAAGTAAAAACAACAGGCTGAGACATTTATATGTCCCAGCCTGTTTTTATTATATAAGCACGTGTAGCTTATTGTTTATAATGAATAAGAGAATAATGGATTCTCTAACGTGCAAGAAATATAAGACAAGCTCGTTACATTCTCTAACGAGCTAGTGATGATAAACAAGCCCGCTAGCTCAATATCCATCATTATTTCAATGTAATTTCACCCTAAATATATATGATACGCGAATATGTCCATATAATTGTGTAATAAAAAAAGAGCCAAATATAGCTCACTTTAGTACAATGTAATCGACTAAGAAAATATTGTAGAGGTG